>JAQCFG010000011.1 GCA_027618255.1 Cyanobacteriota bacterium | reverse complement strand
TTTATAAATTATAGAAATATTATACCCGATTATGGCTTTTATTTCCATAAATCGCTATTTTATCCATCATTGAGCTGAGCCTGGTGCGCTCATCTTTAAGAGCTAGCTCAGCAAATAATGAATGTTAGAATCTTAGAATTATGACAAAAAATCACTCAACACGGTATCTATTACAGTTCTTAAGGAGTGCTTCAGCTAAGCTGTCTAATGCGTTTCAGGAATCGCTGATAGATTTTTTTGATTCAGTTGAGGGTTATAACGCTAATAGCTTTCCTGAATGCATTAATTAGAATTATTCCTTGGCTCATGATTGAAGCATATGCAGCTCCAACCTTTATCTGAGTTAGTTTTTGTTCTGGTATGTTTGGATAGGTAAGTCAGCCCCTAAGTCTATTACCATTGAGTAATTTTAACCATTTATATATATTTACTCATATCTTAGCCCTAAGCCCAAATGCTACAATTTAGAGCTTATGTACGCAATCGTTGATATTAATGGTAAACAATACAAGGCTGAAGAAGGCAAATATATCGATATTGACCTTTTGAGTCAGGAGCCTGGTGCGGTTATCAAATTTGACAAGGTTTTGCTTGTTTCTGATGGTGCCAAATCTACAGTAGGGCAACCAATTATTGAAGGCGCGAGCGTAGCAGCCAAGGTTATGAATAATTTCAAATCTAAGAAAATCATTGTCTACAAAATGAGACCTAAGAAGGGTTACAGACGTAAGCAAGGTCACAGACAACAATATACAAGAATTCAGATCGAGAAGATCGACGCAAAGGTAGCAGCATAGAGATTTTGAGGATGGATTGCTTTGTCACTCCGTTCCTCGCAAGGACAAAAGGATAAATAATGGCATCAAAAAAAGGTGTAGGTAGTACTAAAAACGGAAGAGACTCAGAGTCCAAAAGACTTGGCGTCAAAAGATACGCCGGTGAGAAAGTAATCTCTGGCAATATTCTTATTCGTCAAAGAGGTACCAAGTTCCATCCTGGAGTTAATGTCCGTCGCGGTGGTGATGATACTTTATATGCTGTCTCTGAGGGCAAGGTTGAGTTTCAAAAACGCCAAGGCCGCAAGTACGTTACTGTTGTAGCTGCTTAGTTGAAGTTATATTTTATTGATTTGATAAGGATTTCTTTTTGATAAAGACTCAGTTCTTCTTTATTGATGAGAAAGCTGGATAAGTCTTCTTGCACTTTTATGAAGTCAAGTGTCCCGACTTTGTCTAAAAGTAAGTCTTTGACCTGGGCTAGATTTAGTGAGACTTGTTGTTTCGTTGATTGTTCTAGTGCTTTTGAGAGTAAGAGTAAGTTGGGTTGCACTCCAGAGCCCATAAACCATAGTAAGTCAAAATAGTCTCGTCCCTTGACATATTGGCGTGAAAGTATTGCATGCAGTTTACCTGCTAGTAGTGATGGTCGGTCAAAGTGATTAAGCAGGAAATTAGAATTGCTTGTAATTACTGTTATTTCTGTTTGATAACCAAGTGGTGGATTTTCGTCTATTTCAAATTTGACAGATATCTTCTGATCTTTTAAGGGTGACAAACCAAGGTCATAAAGTAATCCCTTGAATCTAAAGAAGCAGGAGCGAACTGCTCCTATTTGTTTTTTTACTTTATTGTCTGTAATAATATTTCTGAGCTGAAGTTCTTTAGTGATTACGTTAATCATGTCTTCAAAGTTATATTTATCATTATTAATGAGACTGAAATCTAGGTCTTCAGAATAACGATTGATTTTGTAGAGGATTCTTAAAGCAGTCCCCTCGACAAATGCAATATTTTTAAAGTACCCTCTCTTGCTTATGATATCAAGGATAATTAATTGTAAATATTCTCTTAGTAATGCAGTTTGAGTCTCATTATTGCTACTTTGTTTTATTACTTCTTTTAATTCTTCAAGTATCATTGCCATTCCTTTTGAATGTAGTCTACAAGTATCTTTGTTAGATCTAATACTGTATTCATCTTATATCTTTTTGCAATATTGATTAATTTAGTAGTATCGATATCCTCTAGGTTTTGCATCCTATAAGATGATTCAAAAATATTTGCTTCTATGTTTTTGATTTTGCGTACTCTGAAATAAATAAAATCAATCAAGGCTTTCTCTGGTGAAGCGATTAAGTATTTGAATCCATATGAATCATTGTAACTTATGTAATCTGTGAAAATATCTGTTTTGATATGTGCATATGAAAACCTCCCCATCTTATTTGTGTACTCTGCTGTTTTTTTTGTAGTTACTGACGTGATTTCATGAACTCTTTCTGGAATGAAATTATAAAATTGTAATGCATATTCCAGGCTGATATAAGAAGGGCTATAGATTTGATTTGCTAGATATGTTGTAGAAAGTTGAGTAGTTCTGTCTTTATCTCGCAAAGTATACAAGCCTTGTTTTAATCTAATCAAATATCCTTTTGAGACCCAGTCACTAATATTGTTTCTGAGTGTTCTTGTGTTTGTTGTACTAAGTTCAAATACCCAATCTCCAAAAACAGGATAGTTTTCAACAATTTGTCTAAATTTCTCGTATTTCATTTGTTTCTGTAATTCATGTTTTTTCGTGAATTACGGAAACATTATACCACTTTCTCTTGCCTATTTAACCTTTTTTAGCTCTTCAGCCTCATGTAGCTTCTCTTCTTCAATGACTTTATTGATCTTTATTTTCTTGAAGGCGATACTGATTCCCGGTAATGAAGCAATTAGGGTTGCCACAAAGGCAATAAACCCTATTGCAAGACCCTTGTCACTTGTGATCCCGAGGTAACCAAGGAAATAAATATAGCTTGCTTCTTTGGCGCCAACACCCTTGAGTGCTGGAACCACAAAGCTAATAAGTGTGGCTGCGGGAGTCATGATCAGCCAGTACCATGCAGGTATCTCAGAGAGGCTCACTCCAAGTGCGTAGGCTGAACAAACATTGCCAGCTAATAAAAACATATGTGTCATGAAAGTCCAGAACACTACTTGCTTGAGGCTTTTGGTACATCTTGTGTATTCATGAACTGCGTAATTGAATTTCTGTACTATGTTCCATGGGATCTTTGACCATAGTTGATAGCTGGCAAGAGCAATGACCAGCCCGCCAAAAGCCACTAATAGAGCTAGTTTGACTTCGTTGGGTACTTGCTGTCCAATTGGACTAAACTGCATGAAGACAAGACCAATGGGTATCATACAAAACATCATCACAAATCCAAAAAATCTCTCAGTAAGTATTGTGCTTGCTGCTCTTAGCCAGGTCTTGTCATTTCTGCCTAGGTCGTAAGCTCTAATGGCATCGCCACCAAAATTGGATGGCAAGAAATTATTTGCAAACATCGCTTCAAAATACATGCGGATTGCCTTAAAGAAACTCAGCTCGTAATTGAGCAGTCGGGCTAGAACCCACCATCTATAGGCATTTGTGAAGGTGGTTGCCGTAAACATCATGGTGCAAATAATGAACCACTTGAGGTCGGTTTCTTTGATTGCGATAAATGTTTTTTTGAGATCCAGGTCGGCTACTTTAATAAGGATGACAACCAAAAGAATTGACACTGCGAGTTTAATAATTAGCGCGAGTTTTTTGTTCATTTATTTAAGCGTCTTGTAAGTACAAAGTTGGGTTTTGAGGTTTACCATTGGATCTAACTTCAAAATGCAAGTGAGGTCCGGTTGCATAGCCAGTCGCTCCCTCTCTACCAACGACTTTGCCTTGCTTGATTCTTTCTCCGACTTGCACGTCTATCTTGTCTAGGTGAGCATAAAGAGTAGTATAGCCTTTGGAGTGATCCACGATTACTACCCTACCGTAACCACCATACCAACCAGCATAGATTACTAAGCCACCTTCTGATGCTTTGATACTAGTGCCTCTCGGTGCAGCAAGATCAATACCACTGTGCATACTTCTAACACCAAAAATTGGATGTCGACGTGGTCCATATGGAGAAGTGATTCGTGCTTTGACAGGATAAGTAAATGAACCTGTAGCGTCTGGGTTGTCTAGCTTGCTGCCGGAAAGCTCTGTAATCTTGTATATGAGCTTGATTGACTCTTTTTCAAGTTGTCTTTCTGATTCTTCGTATATTTGTCTTTCTTCTTTGAGTTTGACTAGAATCTTGCCTTGTGCATTTTTTTGTTGCGCAATGTCAATTTCGATGCCCTTTAAGCGGTTAGTGATTGTTTCGATCTTGGCTGATTCATTTGTTAGTATCGATTTATATTTTCTGATATTTTCTGTTTGATCCATTAGTGCATCAATTACTTGTTTGTCATACTCCATTACTCTTCTTTGGTAATAAATATGATCAAGGTAGTCAGTTGCACTAGGTGAATTTACTAATCCGTCTATGATCTTGACTCTGTTTTGTTTGTAGACTGCAAGTATACGTTTTTTGGCTTCACCTTCTAAATCCAGTTTATGCTCTTCTATCTCTTCGAGTCTATCTTTTGTTTTTTGCCAAGCCTCTTTATTACTTGCCAGGTATTTGCGATTAAGCTCAAGCTCATTTTGTGCATTTCTTAGTTTGCGAGTTATATTATTCAGTTTGTCAGAAGCATAGGCTTCTTTAAGGCGTGCTTCCTTGAGTTTACTGGCAAGGTTGCTTTTTTTTTTGTTTAGATCTTCGAGGATTTCTTGTTTTTCATGTAGTGATAAACTTTCAGCTCTCGCAAATAAGGGCAATAGTGCTGTTGCCAAAAATGTCAGCAACATTAGCCAAATAATAAGTTTGTTGAAGGAGAATTTCTTTTTGCGAGCCATCGTATCCAGCTAATTATATCGAGATTTTGCTTATTTGTATTGGAAATATTGTCTTTCCTTAATCTCTTTATCAATTTCGAGTATTGTATCCACGCATGGATTTTTAATGAGTTTGTGTTGGTTGAGTTCACCTTCTATTATCTTGGCGATATCAAGATATTGAATCTTTTCTTCTAAGAAGAGAGCTACAGCCGCTTCATTAACTGAATTGAGTGCAGTTGGAAAACTATGTCCTTGCCTGCCAGCTGCATAAGCTAAATTTAGTGCTGGAAATTTTTTGGTGTCGGGGAATTCAAAATCAAGACTACCCATTGAGAAAATATTGAACCTTTCTTCTAGTTCTATTGGATAGCGGTTGGGATAATCGATTGCATATTGAATTGGTACCTTCATGTCGGGCATGCTCATTTGCGCAATGGTGTTACCATCAACAAATGTTACGGCGCTGTGGACGATTGACTGAGGGTGAATCACCACTTGGATTTGATCGTAATCAATATCAAATAGTGAATTGACTTCGATTACTTCTAAACCTTTGTTCATCAGGGTGCTCGAGTCGATAGTGATTTTGGGACCCATGCTCCATTTGGGATGTTTGAGTGCTTGCTGTAGTGTGACATTTTTGAGATCTTCTTTATCAAGAGTTCTGAAGGGTCCACCTGATGAAGTGAGGAGGATCTCGTGAATCTCTGACTGTGAGTGTGTTCCTAGGCATTGATGAATTGCAACGTGTTCACTATCAACAGGGATTAATTCAGATTGGTATTTTTGTGAGTACTCTCTTACTAAGTGTTTTGCTGAGACGAGGGTTTCTTTATTGGCTACTGCTACTCTTTTGGCGTGTTGCAGTGCAATGAGATTTGCTTTGAGTCCGGTTATACCAACAACTGCACTTAGAAAAATATCTATTTTTTCAATTGCTGCAATTTCTTCTATGTTTTTGAGTATGTTTATTTCAGGGAATAACTCCTTGATGGTGTCTTGATCCTCTTTTTTGAGGATGCTGATGTATTGTGGTCTGAATTCTTTGATTTGATCTATTAGTCGTTCGAGGTTTCTACCAGCGCTTAGTGCCACGACGTCAAAATCTGGGCTGCCTTTGCCTGAGTTTCTGTTTCTAATGATGTCTAGCGCTTGTGTTCCTATTGAACCAGTTGAGCCTATTATTGAAATGCGTTTCATATCCAAACCCCACCCCGGGTATCACAAAAAGCACACCCCGGGTATCACAAATCAAAGATAGCACGAGTAGGATAGCTTCGTAGGAAAAGATAGTGTGATACTCATCACCTTAATCTTAGAAAGTTAAAATCATGTCTAAAGAAGTTGATTTTATGCCAAGAAAAAATAGAACATTATATCCAGGTGCTATCTACCATGTCTTTGATAGAGGGGTCGACAAACAACCAGTTTTTCATGATGATAAAGATAGAGAAAAATTCTTGTCGATTTTAGAAGAGCTATGCTTTCCTTATAATTTTGTTTTGCATGCATTTTGTTTAATGGGAAACCATTATCATATTCTATTGCAAACTTATGAAGCTAACATGCCTGAGATTATGCAGAGAGTACTTTGTAAGTATGCAAAATATTTTAATACTAAATATGCCAGAGTTGGTTATTTGTTTCAGGATCGATATGATGATAGGAATGTTTATACTGAAGATTATTTTGTAACGCTATTCCGTTATTTTGCCTTAAATCCAGTTGATGACCAGGTCACAAAAGAGCCGCAAGACTATGTCTGGAGTAGCTACTCCGATTACTATTATAAGAAAAATAGATATAACTTCTTGTGTAAGGATCTTTTTAAGGCATTATTTAATGAATCTAATATGAGTGCTGAGGATGTGCATGATTATGTACTTTGTCCCAAAGAAGAACTTAGCTTGAATTATAACTTTGATACACAGTTGTTTAGAGTCAAAGATGCAATGTTTATTCCAAAGCTAATAACTAATGATGAAAGGACGGAATTGATTCTTGAAGGTATAGATGCTCTGTCTCTCAATTTTGCAAAGAAAAGACAAATGAAAGCATTTTTTTTGAAAAGCTATACTACGTTAACTGACAAATGTATTTTGAAATTATCGGATTATAGTTACACCAATTCGGTGTCTAAAATATGTAGAGATTGGAAGCATTGGATATTAGATAAAGAGGAATTACTTGAATTACGGGTTGAACTCGAGTCCAAATTTGTGATACCCGGGGTGGGGTTTTTGTGATACCCGGGGTGGGGTTTGGGGGTTTTAGGATTGAAGAACGCTGCCGTGGTTAGCCCAAGCCTTGTTTGAAGCTTGCAAGTCGAATACAGGATTGTTGTATGTATTGATTACTTTGTCGACAGATGAAAGCATCATTTTGCCGATGCCGTTGAGATTGATGCCTGTAGCTGGAGGTAAACTACGTGCTAAAGCTGTTGCTATTTTGGAATCGGGAATATTGATTTGCATCGAGCCATTATGACGCGGCGGCGGTGCTTTGGGTTTGGCACTGTAAGGAACTATCTCGCCTTGTACTGCTCTTGTGCCTCCCATCCTAACTCACTGCTCCTGTTTTGTTTGCTTGTGAAATGAAAGCTAATAATGGATCTATTGGTTGATTGTGCACACCAAAATTGGCTGGTTGATCTCTAAGTCTACCTTTGATACCTGGTGCACTTGCTATTTGACGGCTTCTACCGCTTGGGCTAGACGTCTGAGTAGAGCTGCTTGGTATTTGACGGCTTCTGCCGCTTTGACTAAATGTTTGAGCTGGGTTGCTTGGTATTTGACGGCTTCTTCTGCCTTGAAAATAATTATTAATTGGGGGAGCAAATTTTTGTGCTGCCGCACCCAAGAAAATTGCTGATAGTATGCTTCCTAATGACATTGGTATTCTTAGTAAATCAAAACTAGTTTATGTTTTGGTTATGTTTGTGGGATTAAGTTTCTGATTCAGTGCTTGATTCTGAGTCAGCTGGAGGTTCTGGTTGCGGCTCATTTTGAGCATGCTGGGTATCTTTAGGTTTCTGGTCTTTATTGCTTGCTGTTGCCTTTTCAAACAATTTGCCGAGTCCTATAATAGCGTCTTCAATGAATTTGCCTATTGTCTTGCCTAGTTGCGTCATGTAATTAGCTTTGTTCGTGACGGCACCTATATTGCGTGCTGATTCGTTTTGTCCTGGGATTTGCGTGTCACCCCACACGGGAGGTCGACTGCTTGGTCCCTGAAATGCTGCAACTATTTGATCAGTTTGCTTTTCTGTTGCTTTGGTTTTTGGTGTATTTGTGGCAGCCGTTCCACCACCAAGCCTTGGGAAATTAGTAAATCCCCCTGATACTCCTGTAAATGCTCTACTTGGTACTCCTGGCATAGTTATAAGAAACCAAACCCAGTTTATGCTTTGGTTAAATAGCAGTAAACTCTTTGTTATTTGTGATACAATTTGCCTTTGGATCGAAGAAATGGAACGTAGTTTTGACATTATTGTGATTGGCGGAGGGCATTCTGGCTCTGAAGCTGCGCATGCAGCAGCCAAACTTGGTCACAGAACGCTACTTATTACTAATAATATAGACCAAATTGCTTCAATGCCATGTAATCCGGCTATTGGCGGACCGGCAAAATCACAGCTTGTTAAGGAGATTGACGCACTTGGTGGAATTATGGGGCTAGCCGCTGACGCCACTTACCTGCAAATGAAAACCCTCAACTCATCCAAGGGCCCAGCTGTAAGAGCTCTCAGGGCACAATCTGATAAGAGAGAATACGCCGCTTGGGTGAGACAATACCTTGAAGCAACCGAGAACCTGACTATTTATCAAGCATCTGCTCAATCATTAATTATTGAAAATAACAAAGCCATAGGGGTTGTTACAAAACTAGAAGAAAAAATCTTGGCTAAAGCTGTAGTACTTACTGCTGGTACTTTCCTTGAAGGACGAATTTTTAGTGGCGACAAATTTGAATCTGCTGGAAGAGCTGGCGAACAACCCTCTCTTGAGCTTTCACCTAAACTGCAAAACCTTGGCTTGAAAACAGGTCGCCTTAAAACAGGCACGCCACCACGAATCGATAAAACAACAATTGATTTTAGTGGACTAGAACTGGCTCCTGGTGACAAAGAGCTTGAGTGGTTTTCTTTTTTGCCACATCGACCCGTGAGACAACAGTACCCATGTCACATTACTCGCACTAATGAAAAAACCCATGAGATCATCATGGACAATCTTGATAAATCGCCAATGTATTCAGGCTTGGTAGCGGCAAGTGGTCCGCGTTATTGTCCGTCAATTGAAGACAAAGTAGTACGTTTTGACAAAAACCCTTCGCACCATTTTTTCCTTGAAATGGAATCGCTGTCTAGTAATGAGATTTATTTACAGGGCTGTAGTACATCCTTGCCAATAGAAGTTCAATGGCAAATAGTTCATAGTTTACCTGGACTTGAAAACGCCGTCATCACTAGACCGGCTTACGCTGTTGAGTATGATTATTTTCCTGCTATTCAATTCAAACACAACCTTGAGTCCAAAATTATCGCTGGTTTATTTGTTGCTGGGCAGGTTCTTGGAACTAGTGGTTATGAGGAAGCGGCGGCGCAAGGTTTGATTGCTGGAATTAATGCTGCTCATTTTGTTAATGACAAAGAGCCATTTGTGTTAGATCGATCTTCAAGTTATATCGGCACCTTGGTCGATGACCTGGTGACTAAAGAAATTAATGATCCTTATCGTATGCTTACTTCAAGAAGTGAGTATCGCTTGATTTTAAGACAAGACAATGCTGATACGAGATTGACACCTCTTGGTAGAGAGCTTGGTTTGGTGGATGATTATAGATGGCATTGTTTTCAAGCGAAACAAAAACGCATTGATTCAGAGCTTCAATACTTGAAGTCAGTGCGAGTGCCTGTCTCCAAAGTCAATAAAGACCTAGAAAAACAAGAGCTTGAACAAATAACTTACAAGTCTGGTGCCAAGATTTTATTGGCAGATTTATTGCGCAGACCAGATTTTAATTACAAACACCTTAACTTAGAAGATTTAGTGGACAAGGAAGACAAGGAACATAAACGACTAGCAGAAAAAGGCATTCAGATAGATGGTTTTGCTTACGGTTATGAGCTTGATACGATGCTGAAGTATGACGGCTATATTGAAAGACAAAGCCTGCAAATTGAAGACATGAAAAAGTTTGAGAAAATCAAGATACCTGAGGGCTTTGATTTTAAGGGCTGTGAATTGATTAGTCTTGAAGCAAGAGATAAGCTAGACAAGGTACGCCCGCAAAGTCTTGGACAAGCAAGTAGAGTTGGTGGTGTTAGTCCTAATGATTTGTCGGTCTTGAGTATGATTGTTAAGACTAGGTCTTAAAACGCATCTAAAACAATATCACGCTCAATAAGGGCAATAGAGTCGTTTGCAAGGTTTTGAATTTCATGGCTGATATTTGGACATTTAGAAATTTGTTTCGTCATGTCAAGAGTACGTCTGATACCACGAAGAATATCACCGTCATCAAGACCACTGTTTTCAACTAATTCATCCCACTCACAACCCTCAGCCCAACGTTGGATTAAGCCAGAGAGGTTGGCGTTGACGGTTACGCTTTTGTAAATTCCAAACTGTCTTTGTGAGTTGATTACTTTACGACTAACGTTTTGGATATTTTTTTCTTTTTTGTAAAATACCTTAGATGTGTCAGCGTGCAGCCTGTCTCTGTTTCTACCTTCACCAATAACGAAGCAAGAAAGTAAATTAGGGAAGTCCTTAGGCTCAATGCCTTTGAATACATCACTTTCAAGTAATTCAGTAATGAAGTAAGAATTATCTGAGCGTATTGCTGCACAGCTTCTTCCACGTTCTGTGGCGTGATATTTTTCATCGAGGTAACCCTCTGCTTGAAGTAGTTTGATTACTTTGGAGAATTCGTACCAAAGCTCATTTCTATCACTTTCTACTTTACTCTCAATTACTTTGGATTGTTTTCTATATCTTTTGATTTTTTCCATTTGTTTTGAACATGGTTTTTGTTTTGGACAGCCATTACAAGGATAGCTTTTGACTTCCATTGCTAGGATTTCAATAGCATCTTCTAACTCATCAACTCTTGGGTCCATCTTTTTCTCATAGAGCTTTTTCTGAGTTCTAATTACATCTAGCTTGCCGTGCATTTCTTTGTAGAAATTAAGGTCGCCAATATCACCAGGGCAAAGTGGGTGTTGAAGATCTATAATGGCTTCTTCAAGTCTTTTTTGCTCTTCTTGGCCATTGCCAAGGTGTTTATTGATTAATGATTGACCAAAACTTTTTTGAATTAGGTTTTTAACTTCATCATGGCTGTGTCCTTGAAGTAAGTTAAGTACCATTTCGTAACTTGCATTAAAGTGACTATCAATATCTTCAGCCTTGGAGTTGACTAAGAATGCAACTTCACTAGCATCAAAATTACCGTTTTTGACGGTGACTACATAACCAGCTTCGTCCATGCCTCTACGTCCCGCTCTACCAGACATTTGCATAAATTCTGAGGACTTGAGAGTACGGAAGCCTTTGTCAGTAGCTTTGCTCATATTGTTAATGACAGTTGCTTTAGCTGGCATGTTAATTCCAGCAGCTAGAGTTTCAGTTGAAAACACTACTTTGACTAGGGCTTGCGAGAATAAATCTTCAATGAGCGCTTTGATTTGTGGAAGCATTCCAGCATGATGGGCAGCTATTCCTTTACGTAACAAATCTAATTGATTGAAATTAGCAAGATGTGCGTTGTGTGCAATCGCAATATCAATTTCATGATTGAGTTTTGTAGCTTCTTCTTTATTTAAGAGGTTGATATCACGGCAATCCTTTACTGCCATGTCACAACCCTTGCGGCTAAATACAAAATATATAGCTGGAAGCATGTCTCTAGCGTTAAGTTCTTTGACGACACTTGAAATAGAAGTTTTGTTGTTGTTACCAGAATTGTCTCTGTTACCAAATTTGCCTTTGCGTTTTCCTAATCTATTATCGCTACGTTCTTTGAGCTTAGGGTTGAGCTTTCCGTTTGTCGTAAGTAATGGAAACATTTGATCGTCTTTGAAATAGAAGTGGTGAAGCGGCACAGGACGAAAATCAGTTTGTACTAATTTGCATTCGCCATGAATTTCTTGAATCCAATTGACCAATTCTTCAGGGTTGTTGATTGTTGCAGAGAGAGCTACTATTTGTACTTTCTTTGGTGAGTAGATTACAGACTCCTCCCAAACAGTGCCTCTTGATGGATCATTGATGTAATGAAACTCATCAAAAATTAAGTACTGAAGGTCTTCTAAGAATGGATCGATAGAACCGAAAGTTGTGCCGTAGAGCATGTTGCGGTAAATCTCAGTAGTCATGACGATAATTTGTGAGTCACGGTTTTTATTAGTGTCACCAGTGATGATACCAACTTTGTCTGCGCCAAACTCGTCACAGAATTCTGCGTATTTTTGGTTGATCAGTGCCTTAAGTGGTGCTGTATAAAATACTTTTTTGTTTGTTGCTATTGCAAGTCTGATTGCTTCTTTGGCAATAACCGTCTTACCTGCTCCTGTTGGCGCACAGACAATTACACTATGTCCTTCGCCGATTACTTTAATTGATTCTTTTTGAAAATCATCGAGCTTGAAGCTCTCTTTTGATGTAGTTACCATTACGTATTTCCTTCGGAGGATATTTCCTCTCGTTTTTGTTTTAAAGTCCGGGGCTCAAGGCTCAATGCTCGAGCGGTTGGTGAGCATTCAGCTTTCAGCCCAGAACTAGATCTTAGGTACAAGATCTAACCATATTATTAGCATGTAAATATGTAATAGAATGCATTTGAAAGGATTTTTTAATTTTTAGTTACTAGGTGAGGTATTGTGTATCGCGCTTTGGCATACTTCACAAATACCTTCTTTGACTTCTTTAAAGTACTTCCAGCAACGAACGCACTTGGCGCCTTCAAATTTGCTAGCCGTGATTTTAAGCTCGCTTGCTTCAATTAATTCCAAGTCTGAAATAATAAATACCGGCTTGAGTTCTGCTTCAATTGATTTGAGCAATTTGAGTTTATCTTTTGGTGCTTCGATTTTGAGGCTAGCTTCAAGTGATTTACCTAGTATCTTTTCTGCTCTTAGGTTTTCAATTTCTTTGTTTGCGAGTTCTCTGATTTCAAGTATCTGATCCCATTTAGTTGCAAGCTCATTATCAAGATATTTTTGATTGATGCAAGGCCAGTTACTTAGTAAAATACTTGCGTCCTGTTCATTGGCGCCTTTAACAAAAAACTCAGTGCCCAAATAACTAGCTTTGATTTGTTCAGGGCTATGGCTGTAGATGTCTTCTGCCAGGTGAGGCAATACTGGAACCAAGAATCTATTGATGGCAGAAAGTAACTCATAGACAACTGTTTGAGCTGAGCGTCTTGAATTTGAGTTGCTACCGTGAGTATAAAGTCTGTCTTTGATGATATCAAAATAGAATGCTGATAAATCAACTGAACAAAAATTTTGAATCAATTGATAGTACTTAAAGAATTGGTAACTATCAAATGCTTCAGTGAGTTTCTCTGTTAATGATTGCAATCTATGTAAAACAAGCTTGTCAATGCTCCAAAGCTTGTCGTAAGCTACTGCATCTTTATTTGGATTAAAGTCATGTAAGTTACCGAGCATATAACGAGAGCTGTTGCGGAAATTACGATAAATATCAGAGAGTTGTTTAAATACATTGCTGCCGATTTTGATTTCGACAGAATAATCTACACTTGCAACCCAAAGCCTAAGAATGTCAGCTCCATATTCTTTTATTACATCTTCTGGATCAACGACGTTGCCTAGTGACTTAGACATTTTGTGACCATGCTGATCGACTACAAAACCATGTGTCAAAACTGACTTGTAAGGTGCAAAACCATTCGTCGCAACTGAAGTCAGTAAACTAGATTGAAACCAACCTCTGTGCTGATCGGAACCCTCAAGGTAAAGATCCACAGGTAAACTAGCACCAAAGTCTTTGGCTCTTGCTGCAACTACCGTACGGTGAGTTGAGCCTGAATCAAACCAAACATCCATTGTGTCGGTTTCTATTCTAAACCTTGTATTCAGATCAGAATTTTGAGCATTGTGTTTTTTGATGAACGAAGCTGGTAGAAGATCTTGGATGTCTTTGGTATACCAAGCAGTGCTACCTTCTGCAGCAAAGATTTTGGCTACATGTTCGATTAGCTCTGGTTCAAGAATTGCATTTGGATTACCTTGTTCATTGATATCTTCCATGTCATAGATTGCCGGAATTGGCACTCCCCAGGTGCGTTGACGAGAAATACACCAGTCGCCACGATCTTTGACCATAGTGTAAATGCGGTTGCGACCACGTTCTGGAATCCACTGGACTTTGTCTATCTCGCTGAGTGCAAGCTCCCTAAAGTCATTCACGCTTGCAAACCACTGCTCTGTTGCCCTATAAAGTAGCGGAGTTTTTGATCTCCAGCAGTATGGATAGCTGTGAGTGATTTTTTTGAGTCCTAGTAATGCACCTGAGTCTTCTAGCATTGAAATTAATAAATCGTTACCCTGTTTGATCACGTGAAACCCTTCTAGGTCTACCAGCAAAGCCCCAGCTGCTGCGTCATTAGCTCTGTTCTCCAACTTCGCTTTAAGGCTCGGGTTTTTTGCTGCCGACTTGTCAAGGATGCTTGGATTTTTAAAGCTATAATTTAAAGCCTCACTAGTATAAACACCTCTACCATCTACGGGACAAAGGATTTCTAGCTTGTATTGTTTGCCAACTATGAAGTCCTCTTGTCCGTGTCCAGGAGCAGTATGCACGCAGCCTGTACCAGCGTCTACCGTTACATGCTCACCAAAAATAATTGGACTTGGTCTATCAAATAAAGGATGTTTGCAAATCAAGCCATTGAGCTGTTTGCCAGGGAAGGCTTCTGTGATTGCTTTAAATTCTTTTTCTGTTTCTTTATTTACTTGCTCTAGTAAGTCTTTGGCGACAAGTATTTTGCGGACATTGTCACTAGCTATGATGTATTCAATTCTTTCATTTAAACAAATTGCCATATTGCCTGGAATGGTCCAGGGTGTTGTTGTCCAAATGACAACTTGCGCTTCTTCAAGCTCTTTGGCATAAGCAAAGCTACTTGGGATTGTTGTTATTGGAAAGGCAACATAAATTGCACTAGAAACATGACTGTCATTATATTCAACCTCTGCATCTGCAAGCGCAGTCTCAGCACCATAGCTCCAGTAAACGGTTTTAAGCCCTCTATAGATATAGCCCTTATCAGCCATTTCACCAAAGAGTTTGATTTGTTCAGCCTCGAATTTTGGGTCAAGAGTGATATAGGGATTGTCCCAATCACCTAGGACTCCAAGTCTCTTGAATTTGGCTTCCTGTCCTTTGAGGTTTTTGAGCGCAAAGTCTTTGCATTTGTCTCTTAATTGGGCGACCGTGATTGATTGTCTACCGCCTTTGATATCCTTGACTACTGCGTTTTCTATAGGTAAGCCATGACTGTCGTAGCCTGGAATATAGGGAGCCCTAAAGCCTCTTTGGGATTTGTATTTAATTACTATGTCTTTAAGAATTTTATTAAGTGCTGTACCAATGTGGATTTTTTCAGAACTTAAATAAGGTGGTCCGTCATGAAGTACAAAACTAGCGGCGCCTTCTGCTGCCCTTAATTCAAGACCTCTTTGATAAGTGTTTTTTTGTTTCCAGGTTTCATGAAATTCTAGCTCGCGAACTGGTCCATTACCTCTCATTGGAAAGCTGGTTTCGGGAAGATCAATTGTATCTTTGTAGCGACTTTCTAAATCAGTATTGTCTTTTTCTGTTGTTTTGGTCATTCCAGAGCAATTTTACTATATAATCTAAGCTAGTGTCAGATACAACACAATACTCACATAAAGAAGTAGAAAGCAGATGGACAAAGAACTGGCTCTCTAATGAGCTATTTGCCTGCCAAATTAATGAAAATCGTGGCAAATTCAGTATTGCTCTGCCGCCTCCCAATGTTACAGGTGAGCTGCATATGGGGCATGCCTTAAGTGGAACTATCCAAGATATTTTGATTCGTTACAACCGAATGAACTCTAAGGACGTGCTTTGGCAAATTGGAACTGACCATGCTGGTATCGGTACTCAGATTGTAGTTGAAAAAGATCTTAAGAAGACTGAACATAAACGTAAAGAAGATATTGGACGTGAAGCTTTTATTGAAAGAACCAAGGCTTGGAAAGAGGATTATGGGAATCGAATTATTGAGCAGATGAAACTGCTTGGTTTTAGTCCTGACTATAGTCGTGTTCGTTATACGATGGATGACCATTATGCAGATGCTGTCAAGAAGACTTTTATTAAGTACTTTAATGATGGCAAGATTTATCGTGGCAAACGGATTGTCAATTGGTGCCCTAAGTGTCTAACCTCACTTTCTGACCTTGAACTTGATAAGCAAGCTTGTAGTAAAAAACTATATGATATTAAGTATATTTTAAAATCTTCATTGCCAGGAGCTTCAGTAGCGTGGCAAACCAGTCTTGTCATCTCTACAACCCGTCCGGAGACTATGTTTGGTGACACTGCAATTGCCATCAATCCTGCTGATAAAAGATACGCTGAGCTTATTGAATTATTGAAGGCAGATGCTGATTCTGTCAAAGCATTGATTCCATTTACTGGAATTGAGATTCCGGTTTTGCTTGATGAGCATGTCAAAACAGATTTTGGTTCTGGTGCAATGAAGGTAACTCCTGCTCATGACGCTAACGACTTTGATATTGCTCAAAGACACAATCTTGATAAGCCAGTAATTATGACAGAAAAGGCAATGATGTCTGACTCTGAATTGGTTCCAGATTATCTACATGGTCTTGATAGATATAAAGCAAGAGACTTGATTGTGGCACAATTAACTGAGTCTGCTGATTTAGTCAAAGTTGTTGACTATGATCAAGAAAAAGATCTTCATGATAGATGTGCTACAGAAATAGAGCCCTACTTGAGTGATCAATGGTATGTCGCTATGAAAGACCTTGCCCAGCTTGCTCTTGAAACTGAAGCGAGCGGCAAGTCAAAGTTTGTGCCTGAGCGCTATGCCACTACATTTAAGGTGTGGCTTGAAAACATTCAAGACTGGTGTATTAGTAGACAGATTTGGTGGGGACATCAGATACCGGTTTATTACTACCATGACGGAAATGGAGATGAGCAAGCTTATGCTGCTGAACTACCGCGTGATCCTAGTCATAGACAAGATCCTGATGTTCTAGATACATGGTTCTCCAGCGCATTATGGCCTTTTGAAACCCTCAAGTCTGCCAATGGTTCACTTAAATTAACTGACTGGGATCAAAAAGTCTTTGAGAATTTTTATCCAACGAGCGTGCTTGCAACAGCAAGAGAGATTATTAATCTATGGGTAAGTAGAATGATTTTTTCTAGTCAGTATCTAGAAAACAAAGAACCATTTTCTGATATTTTGATTCATCCAGTAGTTCAAACGCCGGATGGTAAGCGCATGAGCAAGTCTAAGGGTAACGCAATTGATCCACTTGAATTGATTGAGAAATACGGTGCTGATGCTAGTCGTATGTGGTATGCCAGTGTTGGTGTGCACGGTCAACAAGATGTTAAGTTCCCTGGTCGTCACGATAAAAAGACAGGTTGGTCTTCTGATCAAGTCGATCAATATCGCAAATTTGCTAATAAATTATTCAATGCAACTAGATATGTTCTGATGCAAATTGGTGATGACTTCAAGGCTCAACCGATAGAGAGTTTGGACTTGAATAGTTTCAATGCCGCTGATACTTGGATCACTGACAAGTTTGCTACTTTACTGGAAGAACTTGAACTTGCTTTTGAGAATTATGATTTTGCTTTGATTCAAAAATCCTTGTATAGTTTTCTTTGGTTTGATTTTTGTGATTGGTATATAGAGCTTTCTAAGTCAGATACTGAACTGACAACAACAACTAAACAAATTTTGTTTCATATTCTAGAGACTTGCCTGCGTGCCTTGCACCCAATTATGCCGTTTATTACTGAAGATCTTTGGCAACACCTGAGGTCAGAGACTAGTTTTGATCAAATTGATGATTCGATACTTGATTTGAGTTTGGAGTCAAAATACCAAGCTTCAATTTCTTTTGCGCATTACCCAGCTAAACAGCCTCAATTGAAAGATAAGACAGACGCTGCAAAACAAATGTCTTTTGTGATTCAAGTCATTGGTACTTTGCGCAATATTAGACAATCTCTTGGTGTCTCTTGGTCTAGCCCTCTTAAGTTGTTTGTGAAGACTTCTTCTGAGTTTGAAAGAAATGCGATAGAAAGCTCTATTGCCTTTATTAAAAATATAGCTAAAACAAAATCAGTTGAATTTACCGAAGCAGAAGTTGCCAAACCTGCCTCCATTAATTTATTAGGGGAAACCCAATTGATAGTGCCTCTTGCTGGTTTAGTAGATTTGACTAAGCTCAAAGTTAATATAGAGAAAAAAATTGATAAACTCAATACAGATATTATGGTATTGGAGAAACGCCTTGGTTCTGACAACTTTGTCAAAAACGCTGCGCTTGACAAAGTAGAGGAAACTAGAGCCTTATTAGAGGATTGTTTTAACCAAAAGTCGCTGTTTGAGCAGGAATTAATGTCCTTAACCTAGACTTAACCCAGAATCGCTTAAATAGAGCCATAGGACCATGGCAGTAAACATTTCTGAAATTGATAAATCAATCGATCTAGCTCAATCAATAATTGACGCTAGACCTGTAGATGTTGTGCCTGTAAGTCATAGTTTTAATTATTTTTCTAAACAACATGCAAGACCAAACAAAGAAAGAACTGAGCTAGATCTAGAAAATGAACATGTGATCTTTACAAATCCAGGACAAGCACTCTCTGTTGAAATGAGATTACCACCTGCTGATCTTAGGGTGGGGGCTCACCCGCAGCATAATAGCCCAGGTTCTTTTCGTAGTAATTTTGAAACTATACCATCTTTAACTTTGGATGATTACCAAAATATTCATACCCACCTTTGTCTAGAAGAGAAAGGTTATGTTCCAAAAGTCGCATGTTTGACTCGTAAACATATAGATAGAGTTGCTCATCAGTTTGCTAATCTTAGTTATAGATGTTTTAGAGACATGATGTGCTTGGTAGATGAAGCTAAGCGTGACTTCAATGTTTGGTTAAAGATACCTGCTGGACATAGTGAGTTTGTAAGTTATAGAGACAAACAAATACCGATTAATTGTGATATCGATATTGCCTATATTAATCCACGACTGCAATTGATACAGTATATTCAAACAGTGAAATATAATAGTGATTTAAAAATAATCGATCTAAGGCATGTTGTTTTTGAAGCAGGTATGCCATTAGTTGCAAACCAAAGTTGTTTTGATAAATTTGGTAATTTGCGCAACATTGCACATGTTGGCGTTACCGGTTCAGAATCAAATGCTTTTCAGAATTCTTTAGAAAGACTTGATGATGGTACTATAATTTGGACTAGCTCAGATTTTAAGAATGGACAAAAATTAACTGGTGCAGCGATACTTCGAGATAATGGGCAAGTGATTTTACTTAAAGATGGTGATAAAACAATGGCAGAGTTTTCGGCTCGTAATCTAGGGGCTGAAGGAATTAATACTAAGACACTTGCTTGGACTGGTAAGTATTCAGCTGACGCCTGTCTTACTGAAGTCGAGGATAAATATATAATTAGAACTGAATACAAAGAGGCTGTAAGAAAGCAGGTTTATCAGATTGTTGATGGGGCGTGTATACCGGGACCTGAACCAATATTCGACCCATTAAGGCTACTCTAATCTGCCCATCTGCGGCGTTACGCTTGACCTCGTTGGTGTTAACCAACTTCGGGAACGCCCTGCGGGGTCTCACCAGCCTTGCAGATGAACAACTTAGATCAGCCTTAGTTTAATTACATCTGAGGTATCTGATGTTAGAATACGTTTATGGCTGCCGAAGAGCAAGAACCAAAAGAAAAACCAGTTGTTGATGAAGTTGATCTTCGTCACAAATATGTTTATGTTGGTGGACATTATGCCTATAAAAATAGTAGTAAGAAAGCTACTAGGCTTGATCCAAATAATTTAAAGCAATTGATTTTAATGGCAAGACCAGGTCAAGCTTCTGCGGTTAATATTTCAATGCCGAGTGATGATGAGAGGGCTGGTGTGCATCCACAACACAATACTGTTGTTCCTTATGATGAAGATGGTTTTGAATTGTCAGCATCCTTTATTAGTTCTATGGAGTTGATACCTTCAAGGACTATGCTGCCATATCACAATTTGGCTACTCTTAAAGATCTTAAACAATCTAATTTTGAAGAACATATTTGTTCTTTGACTAAACAAAGACTAGACAAAGTTAAGTCACAGTTCTCTCATTTGAGTGAGTTTGCATTTAATCAAATGTTGAATATTCCTAGACCAGACAAGAGGGATTTTTCTGTGTGGGTCAAAAAAATCGAGAAATCTAATCAAGTTATTATTGCTTTTCCAGCGACTAAGTCACGCAAGACTATTTTTGCACAAGTAATTCAATACACAGATGAAAATCATATACTTGGAATTAAACATTGTAGTTTCAGTGAGTCAGAGCCTTTGGTTATTAATGAATCCTTTATTGATACATTTGGTAATTATAGACAGATCGCTCATTTGGGACCTAAGGGTAAGAGTGAGTATCTTAACTCTGTTGAAAGATTTGATGATGGTTCTGTGAGTTGGATTGTTAGTTACCAAGGTGAAAATGGCGCAGCTGTATTAAGACCTAATGGGGAGATTAGTTTTGTTGAGAATATGATTAATCATGCTGCTCATATAGCTGCCCGTAATCTTGGTGCAGAAGGTGTTGAAGATGGAACATGGACTGGAGAGTTTGATGAACTTGCTTGCCAACCTGATGCTAATGTAATGCAAGAAGTTTTTAAAGATAAGGTGAGATCTCAAATTGGACAAATTATTGATGGTGCAGCTATTCCTGGTTTGGATCCAATTTTTTGGGTTGAGTTATAAGTTAATATTGCTCTGCAATCGTATAGCGTATGTTCGCTTCGCTCACTGCATACTAAGCTCACGGCTTCTGCTTAGGCTTCGCTGTTTCGTATGATGTTAGAGCAAAAGTGGCAGGACGAAGTCCATAAGCCGAGCATAACCGTATAAGTCAGCCAATTTGACTTATACTCTACTATCCAAATACATCTTAGCTAAATCCAAATCCTCAGGAGTCGTGATTTTGATATTGCTTGGGTAACCCTCTACTATGCAAATTGGGTGATTGAGTCTTTCTACCAGACTCGCTGAATCTGTACCGGTGAAATGATCTTCCCTTGCTTTATTGTATGCTTCGATTAATAGATCAGCCTTGAATACTTGTGGAGTTTGAGTAAACCACATGTGGTCTCTTGGAATATTTTTTTTGATGATTATATCTTCGCCCTCTTTGTATGCTAGTTTGATTGTGTCTAATATTGGTCTTGCTACTATTGCTGCACCAGTTTCTTGTGCTTTGGCAATAACTTTTTCAATGGTGTCCTTTCTGACGAGGGCTCTCACTGCATCATGTATTAATATATAGTCGGGATTCCAGTCAGTCTCTTTTAAGTAATCCAAACCATTATGAACACTTTCTTGCCTTGTTTTGCCGCCTTTACAGATTTGTATGTCAAGATCTGGGTGTGCCATTTTGATGATTTTTCTGGTGTAGACAAGATCTACTGTTGGTATGATGATTTTCGATACCAAGCCAGTTTCAGCTAAAGCTCTTATGGTTATTAGGATTATTGGTTCGTTATTGAGTGTCAGAAACTGTTTAGGTTTTTGACTATTCATTCTTTTACCAATTCCACCTGCTGGTATGATTGCTACTATGCCCATAGTTAAATTCTAGTGCATTATTGTTCTCTTTGAGCTTAAATTAAGCTTAGTCTTTGCTATCATTGAGACACTTTGCAAAACAAAGTTGTGCTAATGATATCGACATAAAAGGTCGAAACGGTGCAGATACTAGTTTCGTTGCTGGTGATAAAAATGACTGAGATAGGAAAACCAATGACTGAAGGACTTAATTACATAGCAGAGTATCTTGATCACTTGGATGCTAATAATATACTGAGTTTTAATTCTCTCCGTTTATATAAAAGAGATTTGTTGGATTTTGAGTCGTTTTGTATTGTTAAATACACTCAGGGTTTTGATCTGCGTGAGCTTAGTGCAGAGATCTTAAACAGGTTTGCAAAACAAATTGAGGATCAAGGACGTAGCACAGCAACTGTCAACCGTAAACTAACTGCGATTCATGGCTTTTGGATTTGGATGCGTGAGAAGAATTTAGTTTCGCGAGATCCTTTTACGCAAATCAATCGTTCTCCTCAATTCAGAAACAAGGCTCCTACTACTTTAACTGAAGAAGAGATTATTTTGCTCTTGGATTTTCCTGAGCATGATCTGAAGACAAAAATGCTACTTGAGCTTATTTACGCAACAGGAATTAGAGTCGGTGAACTTACACAACTTACAATTGCTGACCTTGATGTAGAGAATCAATTAATTACTATCCCAAGATCTACTCGCTCAAAAGAAAGAGTAATTCCGTTTAATCAATTACTTGCAGAATATATCAAAGAACATATTCAAAATGAAAACTTGCAGACTGAGTCCAAACTCTTTTTGAATCGTATTGGCAAAGTAGTTTCTGAGCGTGAAGTCTTTCGTTTGATAAGAGAAGCATCTAAGGCAGCAGGACTCAAAACTAGAGTCTCACCATCGATATTACGTAATAGCTTTCTAAAGCATATGAAACAAAATGGCGCGCATGAAACTTTGCTTAGAGATATTACTGGGCAGAAGAGTGTTTTGCTTTAAAGTCTGTACACAAAACTCTCTCTATTAGACTTACTGCAAAAGTCGGAATTATCCTTAAAGCAAACGCAACATTCGTTGTGGTTGCTACTTTTTTTAAAGCGACATCACTAGCAAAACGGGGTTTTGCAGGATGTCTATTGAGACAACTTCGGATCCAGCCTGTCCCTTAAATAATCCCCCAGTATATTAAACGAAAACACAGCCCCAAAGATCAGCAAGGATGGTGACCAGATTAACCATGGTCTTGTGAGTATATTACTCAGATCTTTGCCTTCAGCTAAGATATTGCCCCAGCTTGGATCAGGTTGATTGATCCCAAGTCCAAGGAAACTCAAGGCTGATTCACCTATGATGAAACTTGGTATCGAAAGGGTTATAGCAATAATCAAAAAACTTGCCGTGTGCGGGATTAAGTGCTTGGTGATAATGACTAAGTAGTTTTGACCGATTGATCTTGCTGCTTCAATAAATTCTTTTTCTTTCAGTGAAAGTATTTGACCGCGAATTATTCTCGCTAAACTCGCCCAGGAGATAAATGAAAGTATCAAGGTGATCATGGCAAAGCGCTGAAAATTGCTCAAGCTCGCTGGTAGTATAGCTGAAAGAATAATTAGTAAATAAAAACTCGGGAAGGACATGATAGCTTCAGCTAGTCGCATCATCAAGTTGTCTACCCAGCCACCAAAGAAGCCAGAAATTCCTCCGTAGATGATACCGATGGGAAAGGCGATGAGTAAACCAATGAAACCAATTGTAAGACTTGGTCTACCACCATAGATTAATCGAGAGAATAAATCCCTGCCAATTCTATCTGTTCCTAATAAATAAAACTGAGCTGGTTTTTCTACACTAACAAGTTTGCCATTTTGAAAGAAGCTCAAATGATATTTACCTTGATCTCTTATTTCTTGACTTTCTTTTTTGAAGCTAATTTCATTGAGCTTGTATTTCTGTGCATAGATATATGGACCTTGTTTGTCCCAGTAAATATGACTAGGCTCAGCATAACCAGCTGTGGGGTTTTGAAATAGTGGATCATAGGGTGCTATAAAATCAGCAAAGCCAATTGCGCTATAGAGAGTAATTAGTATAAATATGCAAATATAAACAGCTATAGGCAGCTGTTTTGCTTTTCTTTTGTTGTTTTTCTGTGTTTCAACAAAGATCATATATAATTATATTAACCTATGACTTTGATTAAATATAATTGCATAGCATTAATTCTTCTGTCTTTGACAGCTTGTAGTTTATTCTCTGAAGATTTGAGCTTGGCTCAAGATTTTGCTAATCAGGGACATTATACGGAAGCGATTTCTATATTAGATACTCATAAATCCAAAGCGAGTCAAAAATATAATTCAACCGTTAGAGTTGAATACGGAGAAAAGATCTTGAAAGATCTGGAACGTGATCAACAGGAAAGATATAGTGAAGCCATGGATTTATTTGAGACAGCACTGAAGTTGGACGCCAAAAATACGAGAGCTAGAGTACTGTACCTTGCAGTTCTCAAACTTGAAGAGAAATGATTGAATTAATAGTTATATTTATTCTTACCTACTTCGTTGCGGCTATTCCGAGCGGCTACTGGATGGCAAAGGCTTTTGGAATCGATCTTCTTCATGAAGGAAGTGGCAGTACCGGTGCTACTAATGTATTGCGCTTAGTTGGTAAGTGGCAGGCTGGGATTGTGCTTGCTGTTGATATACTTAAGGGGTTTTTACCGATTTTTTATACTAAGGATTTTTTATTGGAGAGTGCTAACCCGTGGTTATTATTTCTTTTGACTTTGTTGCCGATCTTGGCTCATAGTAAAAGTATTTATATCGGTTTTCGTGGTGGTAAATCATCTGCTACTGGACTTGGAGTTTTACTTGCCTTGAACCCGGCTGTTGCTTTATTTACAGTTGCCATTTGGTCTTTGGTTGTTTTTAAATCTGGTTACTCTTCGCTAGGTTCAATTGTTGCTGTGCCATTAGTACCAATTTGGTTGTGGATCTTTGGTGAAAGCATGCCAGTGATTGCCTTTGGGCTTGTTGCTTTTGTTTATATTGTGCTTATTAAGCATAGAGCCAATATCATGCGACTGGTGAAGGGTGAAGAGTACAACTTCAAGAAATAATTATTTCAATCAGCTCATCATAGCTAATCCCCGCAGCCTTTGCTTGTGCTGGAAGGTCACTAGTGCTGGTCATGCCTGGTAAAGTGTTTAGTTCTAAAATATATGGTTTTTCTTTGTCAATTATGAAATCAACGCGAGCTGGACCCTGGCAGCCTAGTGCTTGATATGCTTGCAATGCTGTCATTTTAATCTGCTCTGTTAGTTCAGTCGAGATTGCAGCCGGTATAATAAACTCGGTCATGCCTTCAGTGTATTTTGCTTGATAATCATAAAACTGATTTTGCGATCTTAATTCAAGTAATGGTAGGACGTTGAGTTTCCCGTTTAGCATAATGATACTTGCTGTTAGCTCAATACCTGTAATGAATTTTTCGACGAAGTAATTGCTCAAATCCTTTGACCAATTAGCTTTGCTTAGCTGGTCTTGATTGTCAAATCTCTCAACCCCAAGACTTGAGCCGCCATCGATTTCTTTTAGAATTAGTGGACCTGAGACCAGGATTTGTTTTGAAACTATCTGGGCTGCAGAGTAGGTTTCAAGTATTGGTAAATCATTGGCTTTGAGAATGGTTTTGGTTTTGACTTTGTCCATGCAGTTGGCACTTGCCTCTGCTGGCGAACCGGTGTATTTAATTTGAGCTTGGTCTAGAATTGCTTGCAACTGACCGTCTTCACCAAACTTGCCGTGGGTCATTAAAATAGCAAGGTCTATATTTTGCTTAATTAAGGTTGCAAGTCCTTCCATTGAATCTAAACTGAACAACTTGGTATTTTTGTAACCTAGTCTCAACAAGGCTTGATAGACATTGTTGCCAGAACGCAAGCTCACTTCTCTTTCTTGAGAGAAGCCTCCGCAGATTACAACTAGTTTAGAATTTTTGTTTAACACTAATTTTCTTTCTTCTTTCACCAATTCTATGCAGTCTAACCTAATAATGTATAGTCCTGCAATTGCAAGAATTATTTTAACAGGCAATTGGTAATTAAATGGTAAAGGTTTCTATTTAGCTATACTCATACCAAGTTTCTCTATTAATTGATGATCTTTTGATTCACCAGCAAGAGGAGTTGTTAATAATTTATCGCCGGTGTGAATACTGTTGGCGCCAGCTATAAAACAAAGTGTTTGCAGTTCATCATTCATATTGAGTCTTCCAGCTGATAGTCTTACCTTGGCTTGTGGGATCATGATTCTTGCAATTGCTACCATTCTGACTAAATCCATATTGTCGATTGGCTCGGCTGCTTCAAGTGGAGTGCCTGCAATCGGCACTAGGACATTGATTGGCACTGAGCTTGGTTGCGGACTAAGGCTTGCTAGAGTTGCGAGCATTGATTTGCGGTCTTCGATATTTTCACCGATGCCAAGTATGCCACCAGAACAAACATTGATACCAGCATTTTGCACTGCTTCAATTGTGTTTAATCTATCTTCAAAAGTTCTGGTGCTAATGATATTGGCGTAGTTATCTCTTGAGGTATCAATATTGTGATTGTAACTATGTAAGCCGGCTTCTTTTAATTGGTTGGCTTGCTTTTGATTAAGCATGCCAAGTGTGACACAAGGCTCCATGTCCATTGCTTTCACTTCTCTGACAAGATGAAGTACTGAATCAAATTGTTTACCTTCTGGAATTGATCTCCAGGCTGCACCCATACAAAATCTAGTTGATCCCTGTGCCTTAGCTTCTTTGGCTTCTTCAAGGATTTTGCTTACTTCTTGTAATGGTTCAACTTCAAGTCCAGTGTTGTGCCTAGCAGACTGAGAGCAATAGCTACAATCTTCTGGGCAGGCTCCTGTTTTGATACTACTAAGAGTACAAAACTGTATTTCGCTGGGGTTGTGGAACTCCCTGTGCACTAATTGTGCTTTAAAAATCAATTCAGGAATTGATAGCTCAAAGAGCTCGTCAATTTGCTTTAGTGCAAGATTTTCAGACAGTGGCTGCTTGTTTCTTTGCGTTTCGTTTGCTATGTTTGTTGGATTTTCCTTGACCTTCATTCCCCGGTATACCTCTTTTGAGTAAGGGCACTATCGCTGAGATAAATGCTCTTCTATTGCCTTGAGATTTTATCACACACTCAGCTGATGCTGGATCAATTTCAAAGTATTTGGAGGCAACTGCAATTAATTCTAATTTCATTTGCTCTACTATTGCTGGAGGCATTTGAAAACGGTCATGAATAACCATTAATTTCATACGATTGGTAGCTGATTCCCTGCTACCTGCGTCTTTTAAGCCAAACAACCACTGTATTATGTTTTTCATTATCTAAATATCGCCTTTATTTTACTCATTAAACCTAAGCCTTTACTGAGGTTCATAAATGGAACATCTTCACCTAGTAATCTTGATGCTATGTTTTTGTATGCTTGTCCTGCATTTTTGTTATTTGTTAGGACTAGTGGTTCACCCTTATTTGTTGAAATAACGATATCTTCGTCATCCGGTACGATTCCAATTAAGTCAACAGAAAGAATTTCTTTGATATCTTCAACCGTCATCATTTGATTTGTTTCGATTAAACCAGGTCTAATTCTATTGATAATCAAATTGATTGCTTCAAATTGATCTCTTCTTGCTTCAAGTAAGCCTACGATACGGTCAGCATCACGTACTGAAGACATTTCTGGTGTTACTACGATTAGTGCAATATCAGCACCTGCAATACTGTTTTGGAAGCCTGATTCAATACCTGCTGGACAATCAACTAAGATAAAGTCAAACAATAGTCTGAGGTCTTCAACCAATGCTTTGATTTGCTCTTCGTTAACGGCTGTTTTGTCGCGAGTTTGTGCGGCCGCAAGTAAGCACAAATTAGGTAATTTTTTGTCTTTGACCAAAGCTTGTTTAATTTTGCAAGAACCTTCGACTACGTCAACTAAGTTGTAGACAACCCTGTTTTCTAGCCCCATTAGAATATCGAGGTTGCGCAGCCCGATATCCATGTCAAGAACGCAAACGCTCTTACCCATATCGGCAAGTGCCGCTCCTATATTGGCCGTGGTGGTGGTTTTGCCAACCCCTCCTTTGCCTGATGTTATAACTATGACTTTTCCTGTTGACATGATTTGATGCTTCCTTTAGTTAACTAAAATAACTCCTGATAATTATTTCATCGTTTTTGATTTTGACAAGCTCTGGTTTCATTGAGCCGTCTTTTTTATTTCCGGTGAGAATACTGAGAGCTGATTTTTTATTGCTACCTTGTTTTTTGATTTCAATGATTTTGTTAGCGATTCTTAGTTGACCCGCTTCTATTTTCATCGCAACGATTTTTGCTTCGGTATCGCCGTCTGCGCCTGCATGTGCGATGCCACGAAGTGTGCCCCAAATAATGATATCCCCTGCTGCAACTATTTCGGCAGATGGATTAACATCACCCATTACAAAAACATTGCCTGGGTATCTTATGAGTTGTCCTGATCTTAAATTTGCTTCCACGTATAAAGTCTCTGGAAGAGTGCTGGTGTCAACGATTTCTTTTTCTGTTTTTTCTTCAGCTACTTCTTCTTGCATCTTGAATGCATCACTTGTTTTATTATTTTCAAGTGTTTCGTTATTACCGTTGCTAATTGACTTTATAGAAATATTGTTTTGATTAAGTTTGGATTTTACTTCGCTAATAATTGATCTTGAATCACCACCTATTTGATTTACGTCAACATCTACAGGAAGTATTAGTGAAACAGATGAACCAGATAAAAATGCTGAAGAGTCTTTAGTGAAAGCACCAAGACTGTCTAGAAAATCTGCAGCTCTTAGGTCTTGCGCCGATAGGTCTAAGAATGTTCCTTTTTTATTCTGTTTGATTGCTATTTTTGGCATCTGGATAATATACTCAATCTTTCCCCTTTATTATATATGAAAGCTAGGAACTTGCAAGCTCTTTTTACGTCATATTTCAAGTTCTGCTATTTTGGATCATTTTTTGCATATTTTGCTTTTATAAAGTAGAATAGTTGCGTAATGGTCGATGAAAAATCTCTAACATTATTAAAAATCAAAGTTTATCAACTTGTCTTGATACTATTGTCTTTAATATTGGGATACGTCTTTATCAAATTTACTGCACCACTGCACGAAATTGTAATGGCATTCGCAACGGCCGTCTTGCTTAGTTATCTTCTTGCAAGCCCAGTTGCTTTTATGACGAGGTTTATTCGTTTTAAAGCCTTATCCGTGGGACTTATTTTTCTTGCTTTTGTGGCATTAATAGCTCTTTTGGTTTATAAAATTACTCCAGTAGCTGCATTGCAAGTTAAAGCATTGAAAATTGCTTTGCCAAACTTGATTAGCAATGTAGATAGTTTTCTTGCTCATATTAGTTACTTTTTAAACAATAATTATCAAATTCAATTACCTCTTGAATATTTTGACAAAAATCAATTACTTAGTCAATTGATGACTTTTCTAACTAGTTTGAATATACTCGGTTTTGGTGATACTTTAAGTGGCGTGATTTTCAACTCTGTAGCTGCTGCTATCTATGTTGTGCTTACTATCATACTCAGTTTTTATATGTTGATTGATGGTGATAGAGCATGGAGGCTTTTCTTGGTACCGTTTTCGGACAAAGTTAAAACACATTTGGGTTATATTAAAGAAAAAATAGATATTTCCTTACATGCTTATATCGTTGGGCAATTTGAAATTGCTTCACTCACCTCACTTGTCATGTTGATTACTTACTTGATACTTGGTGTACCTTACGCTTTATTATTTGCTTTTGCACAAATGCTTGAAATCATACCGGTGATTGGA
Source organism: Cyanobacteriota bacterium (assembly GCA_027618255.1). Taxonomy (NCBI): domain Bacteria; kingdom Bacillati; phylum Cyanobacteriota; species Cyanobacteriota bacterium. The sequence goes on along the minus strand of JAQCFG010000011.1, from coordinate 12,133 downwards.
ACTTGGGTTGCAATTGTCCCTTGTCTTAGTATTATATTTTTCACATCTGGAGCCTCTAAAACATTTATTGTGTTGGCTGTTTATTTGATTTATAGTCAATTTATTCGTGATAATTTTATTGCACCTAAAATAATGGGCAACGCTTTAGGCTTTCATCCTTTGGCAATCATCCTTGCCATTATTATTGGTGCTACCCTCAAAGGTGCTTTTGGAGTGATTTTTGCTCTCCCTGTATTGGCAATGGCTGTAGCCATCGTTGACTATTTTGTAGAGTTGAGAAGACTGAAAGTGCAAACTAGTCGTGGTAATTAGGGTTTTGCAGGATGTCTAATAGTTGAAGTGCTCTTGTAAACAGCAGTTGACTGAGCCTCAATTAGGATTACCAAAGTGAGTATAAAACGGTTGTGGTAAAGCCCCTGATCTAAAGAAGAAGTCAAGTCCCGTTCTGGACCGTAAGGTCCCCGAAGTAGCTGGATCTTTGAGGACAGATTTAATAGATGTCTATTGATGTATCGATATCTATTGACCACGCATGAATGCCACCGGTTAAATTATATAAATTAGTATAACCATGTTGGTCTTGCATCCAGGCAATTACTTTTTTGCTGCGCCCACCATGATGACAGTGAATTACAACTTTGGTATCTTTGGGGATTTCTTTAAATCTTTCGGTGATCTCAGACATGGGGATTAATTTTCCGTCAAGATTGCAGTATTCAAACTCAGAAAGGTTGCGTACGTCAATTAAGCAATAGTCTTCAGATTTGTCTTGTAGTTCTTTGAGTTCTCTAACGCTAATTTCTTTTATTTCCATAACAATATCAAGTTGAATTAGTAGTTGAAACTAATTATAAAACAAGATCCTTGACCAAAATCACTGGTACTTGATATTTCCCCATGAAGTGCCTCTACCACATCTTTGCAGATAGTTAAGCCAAGTCCTAGTCCTGAGATATTTTCAGTTTTGGGATTTTTGGCTCGATAAAATCTCTCAAAGATTTTTAGATTTTCTTCTTTTGTCATACCAATACCATTATCTGTTATAAACAAAGAGAGTTTATGCTCGTCAGTGTTGTCTTTTATAGCACAGTTGATTTCACCACCTTCTGGTGAGTATTTAATTGCATTGATAAGAAGATTCTCAATTACTTGTCTTATTAATTTTCTATCGCCACCGATTAATGGATAACCATTGGGGGGGTAGTTGAAGCTGAAGATGTAATTTTTATGCAGTGGTGAGAGACTTTCTACTACATACTTTGCGATTTCGCCAAGATCGAGTCTTTCAATATTAACAACCCAACCCTTTGTACTAGCACGGTTGAGTTGTAGTAAGTCATCAATCATTCTAGACAGGCGACCTCCGGCTGATTGGATTTGTTCACTAGCTTCTCTAATTAGGTCTGGTTTAATTTCATGTCTTTGTAAGATGTTACTAAAGCCCATGATACTTACAAGGGGGGTTCTTAGTTCATGAGATACGTTATTAATTAATTCTGTTCTGGTTCTATTTAATTCAACCAGTTGTTGATTCTGCTCTTCTAACGCAGCCAGTCTCTCAAGACTTGCTTCTAGAAAGCTTTTGAGGTTATTGTATATTGAATTAGAGATATCTTTGATTTGTATTTTTGATTCTGGATTTTTGTTCTGAGGCAATATGATATTGTGAATCATAGCGGCAAGTTGATCCATGAATGACCACAATAGTTCGAAACTGCTGGAGTCTATTTGATTTGGAGTTTTAATATAAACTAGCCCTAAGATCCTCTCACTATTTTCAAGTGGAAAAATAATTTCGTTTTTTGAAATATGTGACGGCTCTTTGTGTAGAAATATATTTTCTATCACTTTGCGACTGAAGAAGTCAGAACTAGCTAACTTATCAATCCCTTTTTCTGCGTTATTACTGGTGGAAAGATCATCAATTAAATGAATTTCAATATTGTCAATTTGTGTATATTCAATGAGTGACTCTTTGACTTTCTCTATTATTTTTTCTACGGATTCAAGTTCTTCTATAATTTTAAGTAGGGTACGTAGCCAGTGCCAAGTTATTGATTTGTGTTCTTTCTCAACTACCATAAGTCATATAATTGTACCTGATTTTTTTATTCCGAATCTAGTGAAAACTCGAGAGCTTGTTCTCGGAGGATTGAACGGAATGATGATCAAAGTTTTGCCGGTCATTTTCGAAGAAAATGATGAATTTGCCAAAAACTTGTTTGCTTGTAGCCAAGTAAGTTAAATTCATGGCAAAACTTTATTGGCTGTAATAGAGTTCTAATTAAAGAGGCACTAGGAAATAAAAGGTCTCAAGCCTTATCTTAGTAGTTAGCTCTGTTAGAACCTTGTATTTATGAAGCCGACTAGGTAAACTTCGTTTTGATTCTGAGCGAGGCGTCATAGGGACCGAAACCTACGTTTGCTCTAGTATAATTGATTTGTTTTGAAATATATATTGCTGGTTTTGAAAATATAGCGCTAATGCTAGAATTAGACAGTGCCATTAATCTTCATTACCTTATTAGACTTACTGCAAAAGTCGGAATTATCCTCAAAGCAACTCGCAACATTCGTTGCGGTTGCTACCTTTTTTAAAGCGACATCACTAACAAAACTTTGTTTTGCAGGATGTCTATTGTCATTACTCTTTGTGCCAGCTTCAACAAAGTTGTCAAATAGTTTTGCTGCTAATAAATTGCAATATGGTGAGCCATTTAGTATGGAATCATTTCCTTCTAAGCTAGGCTATACCGGTTATGCTACATATAATATTGATAAAGACTGGAAACTCAAAGCCTTCTTGGTAAATGATCATGTTAAATCAGAACATCTGGTGCCAAAAAATATTCCAAGTGCCAAGTTGTCTCGAGATGAAGTTCGTGAATGGGCATTAAAGATGTTTGATCCAGCATTGAGAGGTCCTTATAGAACAAAAGTAACTCAATATAAAGTTGAAGGACATTTCTTTGATAGAGGCTTGATTGCGTATGAGTATTTTATTGTTAATAAAGCGACTCAAGGTTATCAAGGAGTCAAAGTTTTGTTTTTTGAAAAAGATAGATCTTATGCCAGTATTAATCCAAAAGCATATTTATGAACAACAAAACGAAGTTTTGTCAGAGATGTCGTAGAATAAGAGGTCGGAACGGTGCGAAGCACAAGTTCCGTTAAGGTAAGGATTATGGGTTTACAAATGGAGAGGATAGTAGAAGAATTTAATTTTGGTCGTGACAAGCGTTTCAGGGGAGATATTGGTCAATCAACACTTTATATTATTCATGAGCTTGATGCTAAACAACTTGAAGCCAGTATAACTAAACTTGGTCAACTCTGCCCTTATAAAAACTTTGTTACCGTTCATTTTGATAAAATTGAAACTGAATTAGCTACTTTAGTTGATAAAGCTAATGCTGCTGTATTAATAATGCATCTATCACTTGATAATGAGATTAATACACATCGCAAAATTTCAAACAAGATCCTCTCATATGGTATCTTTCAATTGAATCCTTATAACAAAATTGCAAAAATATTTGATGATAAATATTTATTTTATGCACTAATGATGGCTAACGCTGTTAGCCAACCAAAAACTTGGTTGTTAGAAAAATCTAAACGTTCTGTTCGAGGAGATAACAATGACTTGCACAGGAAGTACATAGAATACCTAAACGATCTTCTCGATATTCATAAGTACAAGAGATATGTTATTAAACCGAGATGTGGCACTGAAAATATTGATTGTATTTCAGTTGATAATTTAACTTGCACTGAATCGCTGGAACAAATTGAGAAAATACAAAGTTATGATGATTGTATTTTGCAAGAAGCAATTGAGTTCTCTTCTGAATTTAAAGTACTATATCTTCATGGTAAATTCTATGCTAAAAATCAGATTAATAAGCCTTTAATGGCACAGTTAAATGATTTCCTTGATTTATTGGATGATTATGCCAAAACGAATGAATTGATAATGCCAGAGATCTTTTCTTTGGATGTTTTGGAGACTATGGATAAGGGGTATTTATTTTTGGAAGCTAACATACGACCAGCCGCTATCCATCAATTTTGATCTATCTGCTCAATCTGCTGCGTTACAATTTTCCGTCATATTACGGGGACTCAGTTCCCTTGTATTACTGTTTTAAAGCCTTACTATACTTCTCAATAAACTCATCATATCGAGGATCTTCATGATACTTCTTGCTAAGCCAAGAAGCTACTTTATATGCCTCCTCATATTTTTTGGCTTTGAGGGCTGCATCAAAGTAGTAGGCTTGAATAATTTGTACATGAGGATAAAGCTCAGCGTATTGTTTTGAGAGTTGATAAAAGACTGGGCTATTTTGACCATGAAGCAAACTAAGTAATAATTTGGCACTATATGGATTTTGTGAGGCTTCGACGCTTAATTCTTGAAGGAAGCCTTGTTTGTATTCTTCTTCTTTTACGTGAATATAGAGTTGCAATTCTGTTTGTAAGTTATGAGGATCATAAACATAAGCAAGGTTGAGATGATCTAGCAAGTTGTCTTTCGGTCCGTATTGTTTGAGATACATTGCTTTAGATAGAATCCCTGAAGCGATAGATTTGCGGCTATTGTATGAATACTTGTCCTTGAGATAGTTTGAGGGATTAGCTTTGCGGTAATTATTGATGGTTTCTTTTTGTTCTAGTTTGTTGATAAAAATGAAATTATTAAAGTCTTCAAATACTTTGTCTTGGATTTCTTTATTAGCTTTAAAGTTGTTGCTAGCAGGATTAAAGTAGTATTGTAATAGTTGATAACGCCAAACTTGTTTGGCACCGATATCATCAATCGAGTCTATGGTATGAGACCAAAGCTTCTCTCCGTTTGCCCAGTCAAGACTTTTGACCCAAGATCTCGTTGCGAGTATTAGTACTAAGATGCTGACTAGAACAATTTGATTTTTTTTGAGATGCCTTGAGAGATAAAATACTAGGGCTATGATTAGTCCTAAGCTAAAGAGGTAAGTATAACGATTACGTGCAAGGCAATAGACTGGAATAATATTGAGTGAAAGCGAAATGCTTAGTCCTGCAAGAAATAAGGCTCCAGAGATCATTTTTTCTTTGTGGAAATAAAATAATGCATAGATCAATGCAATTGAGATAGCTAGGCAGCCAAGATGAAAAACACTAAAAGCATTTTCTAGTATCATGCGATGTTGCTCATCAATACTAAGTTTGATAGGAAAAAAGAATAATCTTAGATGATGGAAGAGGATTTGCGGAGCTAAAACAAAAGTTCTTTCAAGAAAGTCAGTATCAATTAGGTTCGTTTGCGAGCAGCCAATATTTGATCTGTGCCAAAAATAACCAATCAGTGACATAAAGGCAATGATAGCTTTAACCCATCTGTGTTTATAGTCACCGCTAAATAGGATTAACACTAGTACCAAGGGTGTTATGACCGTCATCTCTGAACCCATATAGCCAAGAGAGAGACAGGCGAATGAAACTAGTAGACAGAGAATCAGTAGTTTACCTTCGGTCTTTAAGAGGTTAAGGTAAATTGCTATAAAACTAAAGAAATGAGCAAAAAGAAAACCTACACCTGATGTGAGCATATTGATTGCTTCATGATGTAGAGGATGTACTGTCCAAATTAATACACTAATGAAACTAAGCATTTGATTATTACTTATTCTTCTAATGATGAAAAATAAGAGAATTGAATTTATGATGTGCAATAAATAATTAAAGAAGAAATGGAAATGCCAAGCACTTGCTCCCCAGATTTTGTAGCCAATGGCTGAACCGTATTGTTCAAGGGGTCTGTGGATGATGGTTTGTTGATTGGTCCAGGCTGTATTGAAGCTACTAGAGAAGCTGTTCCAGAAGAATTGAAGGCTTCGTGCTAGGTCTCCATGTATAACTTCATTGTCGACAATGAGTTTGATGTCATCATAACCAGTGAATTCGCTTGTGAGACTAGATGACCAAGTAATTACTGCAGCAATTACAATCAAACAAACTTGTACCTTTGTGGAACTTAATTTATTTTTGATATTGCCCAGCTTCATATGCTTCAATGAATTCCTTTATTGGTTCTTTTAGATGATGACTGATACTTAAGATCTTAGCCTCTTGATATGCTTCTTTATATTTAGCTTGTTTAATAGCTGCTAAATAAGTATATTCGTGAATATAGTTTATGGTAGGGTAAATCTGACTATATTTTTGTGCTAATTGAAATAATAACTGCCAAGCTTGTCTTTGCTTGAGTGCTTGCATGAATTTATTTGCTTTCACAAAACTTTGTTCAGCTTGCTTATCAAGGTTGCTAATTAGCTCATTCATTAAGGTTTGATCATTGGATAAAACTAATAATTCCAGATTATTGAAGAAATGATCCTCGTCGTATTGTCTAGCTAGTTCTAATTGATGAATGTAAGCTTGAACTCCCAATGTTTTTTTGTTAAAGTTGGCTGTATAGTGAATCGCTGAGGCAATTGATTTAGCTTTAATATGTGAATATTTCTCAAGAATATTTTTGCGTGGGTCAAATGTTTTTGCTTGCTTTATCGTTTCTGTTTCACTAAGTCTAGGATCTGTTAAGAATTGATTGAAGTCTTCTAGGCTTGTTTGGTTTACTTTGTTGAGAGATCTTTGATATTTAAGTAATTTATATTTCCAGATTTGTTTGGCACCTGGATCTTCGATACTGTCAATTGTTTGTTGAAATAGTGTCTCACCATTTTTCCAATCATTATTACGGATATACGATCTTACTGATAAGGCTAGGATTAAACTACCAATAAAGATGATAGTTGTTTTGGGATATTTTCTAGGTTTCAATTGTCTTATAATTAATGCTAATGCGAGCACTATACCAAAAACAAAGATATAGGTATATCGATCTCTAGCTAGGCAATAGATCTCTGTGATATTGAGAGATACAGAGATGTAGATTGCTGCGACTATTAATGAGTAAGCTGCTGCTTTCTGTTTGTGACTAAATAGATATATTATTGTACCAATAAAACTAATAGCGACTAGGAGACTAACAAGATGATAAGCAGTGAATGGATTCTCTAATACTAGCCTGTGCTGCTCGTCGATACTAAGAACGGCTGGATAAAATACTAGCTTGAGTTGAGCTAAGAAGATTTGTGGGGCAAGGACTATCAGTCTTTCGATGAAGTCTGTAGCAGCTCCGTGTTTGGCAGCAAGCATTATATCCATGCGCAAATAGAGATAAATTAATAAGCTAGTTATTGCAAGTAAAGATTTTCTTAGTTTGTAGCTTTGTTCTGAACAATTAATTATTACAATTAACACCAGGGGTGAGATCAGTGTCATTTCAGAACCAAGGTATGAAATGAATAAAAATATACTTGCTAATAATAGATTGAGATTTCGCACGATTGTTTCTGTCTTAAGGCTACTAAGAAATAAATAAAAAGCAAGGAAGCAAAAGAAGTGAGCTAGTAGAAAGCCAGTACCTGAGCTGATCATGTTGATAGCTTCGCTATGCAGAGGATGTACTGCCCAAATGAGTACTGCAACAAATACAGCTAAGTGATGCTTGATTAAGTTACGACAAATCAATAAGAGTAAAATACTATTGCATATATGAATTAAGTAATTGAAAAAGAAATGATAATGCCAAGGGCTATCTCCCCAGATTTTGAAACCAAAGACGGCTGCGTACTGCTCTAGTGGTCTAAAGATCACAGTTAGTTTGTTGCTCCAGTTACTATTGTAGCTAAATGCATAGTTATGCCAAAAATTGTCAAAAGAACTTAATAGACTATTTTCAAGAGCTTTATTTTCAAGTATTAATCTTAGATCATCATAGCCAGAAAATTCAGTGTTAAGACTTGAAGACCAGGTGATTGCGCTAATTGCAATCAATATGAGTATTTGTAGTTTGATTGATCTGAGTTCATTGAACATTGTTTAAGTGCTCCTTGAAAATATGACTACTTTGGAAATTACTGGTTAATTCATTTACTAATTTGGGATATTTGGGGTCTTTAAGTATCAACATTGAATCTAGTAGAGACTTGGCTAGGATTGGATGTTTCTTGGCGTCTCTGAGTATCTTCGGAAATACTTGCTCTGAACGGCTTTTGTCCCAGACATAGAGTTGCATATTGTTTTGGTAATGATCAGGATGATAAAAATAAGCCAGGTTGAGTAAGGTGATCATTCTTTCAAATTCTTTTTGCTTTTTAAGTAACATTGCTTGTGAGAAGATTCCAGAGGCTATTGATTTATTGTCGTTATAACTGTATTTATTTTTTATACTTTTGTTCTTTGTATTATAAGCAAGAATGGTTTCTTTTTTATGTAAATTATTATCGATAATGAAGTTATTGAAATCTAGAGTTATTTGTTTTTGGATTATGGGATCTGCTTTAAAGCTTTGAGTGCCAGGCTTGTCATAATACTGTAAAAGACGGTATCTCCAGACTTGTTTGGCTCCTATATCTTTTGTGTTGGTGATCGTCTGTGACCAAAGTGTCTCTCCATTTTTCCAGTTTAAGCTTTGCTGCCAGGATTTATTTCCCATTGTGACAATTAAAGGAATTGCAAGAAGGTATTTGTATTTTGTTTTGATATATTTGTCTGTGATTAAAACTAGTGCCGTTATAATACAGAGTGAGAAAATATAAGTATAGCGGTCTCTAGCTAGAGTATAGAGAGGGACTATGTTTAAGGCTAGTGAGATCGAGATAGCTGCAATTGCAATAGTTGCTGATATCTGCTTATTTTTTTGATAGAAATAGACGATAACAGTAATAACTAGTATCGAGATTAATATTGAAACTGTGTGAACTAGTGAAAATACATCACCGAGTATCATATTATGCTGTTGGTCAATGCTTAAATTGTTTGGATATATGACTTGTTTAAGTTGGTGAACAAATGTCTGCGGTGCTAGTACGAGTATTCTTTCTGCTAAATCAGTAAATTCAATATTGTTTTGGATGATACTGGATCGCTGAATAAGATAGGCTAAGAAACTCGCAGAGACTAGGGAGAGCTTCCTCCAGTAATGACTGTCTCCCTTGAGCAATATCGCAAGTATTGGAGTAGCTAGTATTGCCATTTCGGATCCAAGGTAGCTCAGGAAAAATATAGCGGCACTAAAGAGAATGGCAAACAAATTACTTGAGTAAAGCATAATGAGTATCGCAATAAAAAATAAACAATGCGCTACAAGAAAGCCAGCCCCTGAAGTGAGCATATTAATAGCTTCATGACCTAGTGGATGAACTGTCCATAGACAAGTGATTATAAGTGCAAGCTTCTGCTTTGTGATGAATTTACTTATAATAAAAAATACCAGGACTGAATTAATGATATGAACTAAGTAATTAAAGAAGAAATGATAATGCCAAGCACTTGTCCCCCATATCTGATAGCCTATTGCGATCATATATTGCTCAAGTGGTCTATAGATCACAGTGGGAAAATCTGCCCAAGCTGTATTGAAGCTTCCAGAAAATGTATTCCAAAAGAAACTAAGACAATGCAAGATACCCTGTTCAAGATGTTTGTTTTCTACAATGAGTTTGATGTCATCATAACCAGTAAATTCATTAGTTAAGCTCGATGACCAAACTAAAGCTGAAATGAGAAAGATGATTGATACTGATTTGAGTTTATCCGTCATCTGTTTTATCGAATGATTATACTAACGACTCCAGAGATAACACCAATTGTTGCAACTTGCATGAGTTTAAACATAAATATTCCACTTTGTTTGAGTTTGCTGTGAGGTACCCAGATCATGTCACCTTCTTTAAGTATGTATTTTTCTTCACCGATTCCTTTGTCATAGGCATTGAATACTTGCTTTGGGAAATTGATGTTCTGTTCATCACGACTGCCGTCGATTCTCTGTCGGATTAATTTCACTTTGGTTTTGTTAGATGTGATGCTAAAGCCACCTGCCTTGCCTATTGCATCATAGATTGTTTTGATGTCCCTAATTGGATAGCTACCAGGATTATTTACTGCACCTACTACAGTTACATTGTTTGATATACGATAAATAATGATATCAACCTTGGTCTCTGATTCAAGTTTGCTTTCCATCGTGCTAATTAATTGCTCTTGAGTGAGTCCTTCTACTTGAATCTCACCGACCCCGGGGATGGTTGCTTTGCCATTGGGCAGCACTGGAATTTTGTTGTAGATCTCTCTACCTGATTCGTTTTTGTAGATGACAGTTAGTTCATTATCAAGCTGTATGGTGTAATGCTCTTGATTAGTATGAGAAACGAGCGGAGCTTCTGCCAAGCAGGTCTGTGTAGTGCTTAGCAGTAGACAAAGTATAATGAATAGCTTATTTAGTTTCACTGAGCTTTTGTATTATGCTGTTGTAATCTCCATGTTCATATTTTTTGATGTACTTATCAAATATTGGATTCTCATGATATTTTTTAACGATTTTCTTTGCTAAAGTATACGCATCTTCATACTCATTCTTGTAGAGTGCACCGTGGAAGGAATAGACATGAAAAACTTGAGTATTCGGAAATTTGTCTTTGTACATTGAAGCGTATTCATAAACCCTAGGGTGTTTAATGAAGAACATTCCATCCATAAGTCCCTTGGCTAGGAAGGAATTATTACTTGCGTCTTTTGTCATCTTGGCTAATAAGTAGTTTGTGAATTTTTCGTCTTTGCCGTAAGTGTGAATAAACATTTGCAAATTGGTTTGGAAATGTTCAGGGTAATAAACGTGTGCGAGTTTGAAATAATTCAAAGCATTGACTCCGTCTTTTTTTTCTACTGCAGTTGTGGCATTAAAGAAGAGAGCTGATGCAAGTGTCTTATTGCCGATATAACCATATTTGTTTTTCAGATAGTTTTTGGGATCTTTGGCAGCATCTAAGTATGACTTGATAACCTCTTTATCATTAAGTTTGTTTGCAATTCCAAACTCATTGAAGTCCTTCTGGGCTTGAGCTTTGAGCTCTTCGTTAGGTTTAAATGTTTTTGTCCCTTGATCTTGATAGTATTGAATTAGCCTATAGCGCCAGTTTTGTTTAGCACCAAGGTCATCAACTGAGTTCATGGCGTGAGACCAGAATCTTTCACCATCATGCCAATCCCAACTCTTGACCCATGATCTTGCACCAAGCGCACAGATGACAATAACTAAAATAGTGAGCCATTTATTGACATTGTAGTTTCCGCGACTAAAGATGTATTTATCAAGTGCAACAATAATTGCCATCACCATGCCCATGACAAAGAAATATGTGTATCTATCTCTGGCAAGGCAATAGAGAGGGATGATATTGATTGAAATTGAAATACTAAAGCCGGCAAAGAACAATGCTCCACCAATCATTCTGTCGTGAATTTGGTATTTAGGATCTTTCGCTGTTAGGTAATAAAAAATTCCAAAACAAAAAGCTGCTGCAATTAAAAAGCACATGATATGGAAAGCGCTATATGGATTATCTAACCAGACATTGTGATGCTCATCCATACTCAGTTTGTTTGGGAAGAAAAATAAACGAATGTGATGAAAGAAAATCTGAGGTGCAACTACAGTGACTCTTTCTATTAGGTCAGCGATACTTTTGGATGCCCATTCACCTTGCTCGGAAACGATACTAGATCTATGTGCATAGTAGGTTAGGAATGATGTGATCATAAAAAAGATTTTGGCAATTTCATAACCGTAGGATTTGTAATCACGTTTGAAAATACTATTGAAAAATATGAATACTAACATAGGTGTTGCAATTACCATCATCTCAGAACCGTGATATGAAACAAATTGGCATGCCCATGCCACCATGATGAGAAATAGTCCTAGAGGGCTTCTTAGGTCCTTCACGTATAGGTTAATTAAAATGCAAGTCATACAGAGAAGGGTTGACCAAAGGAAGCCTACTCCAGATGTCAGCATATTAACAGCTTCATTGTGTAAAGGATGCACAGCCCAAATTAAAGTGATAACCAGTGGCACCCACCAAGAAATTCTTGCTGACTCCATAATTATTGCTTTTGATTTACTATGTTTCTTCGATTTGCTTTTGAGTTTTGATTCAACTGATGTTTCTGCTGGGACTGCTTCTGTACCATCGGTTGCTGTACCGAATATTTTACTAAGTATAAAGAACAGAATTATAGC
>JAQCFG010000010.1 GCA_027618255.1 Cyanobacteriota bacterium | reverse complement strand
TTCGCCTTCTTTTTTGTTTGCATTGATTGATTCTGTAGCCTTTTCAAGGGTTTCGTTGACTTTCTTGTTGTATGCTTTTTGTTCTTCTTCTATTTTTTCAATTTGTTCATTTATATTTTCAATTTCAATACTAGCCGCTGGATCATCTTCTTGTGGTAAATCTTTTTTCTTCGCTTCTAATTCTTTCTTCTTCGCATCAGCAGCTTTTTTATATTTGTCTTGTTCTTTAACAAGCCTTTCCAAATCAGTTAAGGTCTCTTCATCTGACTCAGAGCTTGCCAAATTGGCTCCTGAATCATTTGCTGCATATGTGTCTTCTTGCGGGTTAGAACTTGGGCTTGGACTTGAAATGTTGGCAAGGCTTTTAATTAATGAATTTGCAGCTCCTAAAGCATAACCCAAAGCTGGATTTGCTACACCATAAAATGAATTTACTGGTGGTAAATAAGGTCTTCCTTTTACACCAAAACCTCTACCACTATAATCATCAATCTTAATTCCTATAGATGCTATAGCGTATTGTGCAGCACTACTAGAACCAGGTCTTGGTGAAAATCTTCCTATCATTATCCAAACATCTCCTCATTACCATCCATAAAATCAAATATGCCATTTAAACTTGCGAGGCTTGCATCCTTTCCATTGGGTTTAAAGCTTGTGGATGATAGGTTGTTGGTGACTGCCTTAGATTCTGGTCTTACTCCTTGACCAAAATTGGCGACAAGTGCTGTTAAAGGATTATTGGCACGTGTTGGAGCTAATGGAGTTTCACCAGGTCCAGTGCGTTCAGTACTAATACTAAGTTCTAGTGCGATTTTACGCATTTCTGGTAGTGATTGCCCTGACATTGTTTACCCTGTTGCCCTTTTTGCTTCTTCATTCTTCTTAGCTTCTTTAGCATCATTCTTTGCTAATAATTTCTCAGCTTCTTCTTTCTTTTTGTCTTCATCTGTTTCTTTAGTTTCTTTGTCTTTATTTGAACCACCCTTAGCTAGGCTGCCGATACCAGCAATCAATTCTTTGCCAAGTTCTACGGCTGGTTGGGCTATTGCAAACCATGTCTGTGATTGCATTTGTTTACGTGCTCTTTCAAAAGATTCTTCCATGAATTTAGCTAGAAATGATTGATTTGGATCAATTTGTGAATTACGACTTAGTGGTGAGGTGAAATTATTTGCAACAGTTTGATCTGCTAATTCTTGTATAGTTTGCTTATTATCAGCAACACCAAAGCGCTGCGCAACTACACTATTGAGACTTAAGTCTCTTTGTCTACTACTTGGATTACTTGCTGCACCTAATGCCATATCAAATCTCCTTAGATTCTGTAACTATTGATGCATATATAAGTTAAGAAATGGTTATGCTAACTAATAGTTAAATTTGTCAAAGCTGAATTTTCCAAATCCGCAGTTAACTGTTTGGCTTGTTCTGGTCTTAAACCTCTTTCTTGTATAAAATCTTGGATCATTTGTTTTCTACCGTCATCAGTCAGTGGTGATCTTTCTAGATCTTGTATTAGTTTGTCAACAGCCTCGCCTAAGTCTTCCCCTGTTTTTGGTTGTAATTTGGTCTTTAGTTCTTGCTTTAAATATTCTGCTGCCGGTTCTTTAGGAGTACTGTCATTATTTGTTTCTATCTTTGGATCAGCATTTCTTTTTTCAATGTATGTTTCAGAGATACTTTCTTTGCTTGCGTCTAATCGTCCCTTGAGTTCAGCTTCTCTTGCAATAGCAAGCTGCGCTTCACTAGCTCCCGTACTATCACTAGACCCTGAAGAACCGCCTCTTGATCCACCGCTACCAGAACTACTTCTGTCTTTGCTTTTACCTGAGCCACCTTTATCACCACCTGAGCTTGGTCCACCACCAACACTCCCTTGACCGCCAAAGCTTGGAAAGAATGGTGGAAATGATTGACTACCAAGCGCTGCCAGATTGAGACCTGATGCCAATAATTGTTCATCAAGTGCACGCGGGTTTACAGTGCCGCCAAATGGATTACTAAAGTCTGGTATAACTGTTTTTGTTGTGAGCTTATTCGGTACACCATTACCATTTACGGCTCTACCAATTCGTCTTTTGAGGTTAATTGGATTTGTACCAAGCGTGGTGTCTCCAAATCTAGCAGCAAGTTGTGATTTCCTACCTGTTCTTGGATCAATTAATTCTCCAGGATCAATTAATTCTCCAGCTATATCATCAAGACTGACACCTTTCTTTTTGCTGCCACTAGCCTCTGGTGCAGCAGCAGCAGCTGCTGTTGTTACTATCGTTTGGCTATTTACTGCACTAATGGCAGGTGTGGCTCCGGTTTGTGCCATGACTTATCTTCTTTGCTGTATTTTGTATCTGTTTTGATTTGAAACAGGTCTACATTAGATACACTGCGACTGTCCTCTTTATCTTTACTAACGGAACTAGTGCTTTGCACCGTTCCGACCTTTTTTGTGCCGACATCACTTGCAAAACTATGTTTTGCAGGATGTCTATTAATAAATGAACATAATTTGGTTAAGACTTGGTTATTGTGGAATAATATCGCTAGAATTGTTCATTAGCTAAGGGCTTATCCTTGCTAATAATATACATTGATAATATGGCTGAAAACATTAACCCGAACCAGGGTTTGCCAAATAACGATCCAAAACCACATGTTTTTGACTTAAGTCAAAAATCAGAAAAGCTTGAACCGAAACAAACTAACAATAATTCACTTTATAAAGCAAACTCTGATTCACAAACAGCACAATCACTTCAAGCGGATACTAGTAAAGTGAATAACGATTTTGACTTGCGAGCCAAAAATCCAATCCTTGTTGCCAAGCTTGAGCAAAAATCAAATATTCAGATTATCAATAAAAAAGCTAAAGCCAAGCCACCAAAACCAACTGTGCAAGTACAAGCTGGTCGGGCGATCAACCCGCGCAAGGTAAAGCCACATATTCCAAAGCGCTTGCAACCAACTTATGAAGATCATGTAGACAACATTACCAAACTTGGTGACGCCTTGGTGCGCGGAGAAGATGGAATGAAGCTCATCAATGAATATGCCAGAGGAATGCTTGAATCCTTTGGAGTTGGTAATATGAGAAGCTTTGATAGTCTGGCTACTTTATTTGGGATTGATGAGAGTGTCGCCGATATGGACAGGGATCAATTGCTGGATTTGTTTGAATCTAAACAAGAAGAGTTTTCTGATGAACCTGAGTTAAAGAAAATCTTGCACAATATTGTTTTTCAAATAAGAGAAATCAATCTTGATTACAGTAATTACTTAGTACCTCTTTTGCAGTTGTTTTTACCAATACCTTTTGAGTTTGAATTTGCGGAGCCTGATGAAGAGTTTGAAGAAGATGAAGAAGAAACCAAAGAAGATCAAAGTCGCCAAGATGGTAATAGTGAAGATGAAGAGCAGTTTGATTCGATAGCTTCGATATCTATTAAGACCATCAACTTTAACAAGATTCATATTTTAATTTATTATAAAGAGAGTAATTCTCAACTAATTGTCAATATCAATGGAGACCCTACGGCAATGGAAATCGCCATTCCTATTGAATCTAACTTAGATGATTTAATAGGTGATGATCTTAATGATATAGATTATTTGATTAAAATATGGGGTGATAATGTCCTTCGTGTTAGTGAGAAAAGAGTATTGAAAGTCAGTGCCAGAGGCAAATTGAACCCAATTATCCTCAAGGCATGTAACTCGGTTCTTGAAACCATTCAAGACAGTGATATTGATCTTGATGCTGAATCTGACTATCAATCTGGGTTATTATAGAGTTGTGCAAAGAATAATAGGCAAAATTGCAGGGTTTCATGGGCTAAAGGGAGAGATTAAAATCTTCCCCTTAATAGATAATCTTGCAATATTTAAAGAACTTGAAGAGATTTTTATTGAAGGTCAAAGTTATAAGTTGCTTGCAACACGTCCTCATAAAAATACAATAATGGTCAAACTAGAAGGGATTAATGATTTAACTACCGCAGAAAAGCTCAATGGACACATCGAAGCTGATATCGAAGATGATTTGCAAGCTGGTGGCTACTATATTGCGGATCTAATGGATTTAGTTGTACAAGATGAAACTGGCAAAGAAATTGGCAAGGTGAGTAATTATTCTTCAGAGGCACAGGATCATATATTTATTAAATTAAATGAAGAATACGCAGCCAAGAGTGAGTTGATATTGCCTTTTGTGGATGAATATATACTGGAAGTGATCGCTGGTGATCACATTAAAATCAATCTAGATAAGGATTTGCTGGAGCTTTGTTGTTGAAACCCAAAATTAAAATATGCGGAATTACTAACTTGATTGATGCCAAGAATGCTCTTCAACTTGGTGCTGACTATATTGGTTTTATTAATATAAAAAATTCACCACGATTTATTACTAGTCAACAAATAGAAGATATTTTTATTGAGTTAACGGATGAAGAACGTCTCAAGGCAGTGATTCTTACTGATCTTGATACTATCGATGGAATAATGAATCTTTGTAAAAGTATCGGTATCAAAATTGTGCAGCCTTATGGATCATTCTCCAATAGTGAGTTAGATAGATTGAAACTAATGAATTATAGAATTCTTAAACCGTTGCATGTTGAAATTGAAGAAGATATTGAAACGATTGATACTTATCAAACAAGTGTTGAAGTAATAATTCTTGATACTAAAACCAATAATCCTGAAGTCTTAGGTGGTAGTGGTGAGACTTTTGATTGGAATATTTATATTAAAGCTCAAAAGAGAAGTGATGTGAAATTAGCACTTGCTGGTGGTCTCAATTTGGACAATATTGGTGAAGCTTTAACTAGCTGTAACCCCTATATGATCGATATTTCAAGCGGATTAGAATCATCACCAGGAATCAAATCTTTCAATAAAATGAAAGCATTGTTCGAACTGACTAGTCTATCTAGACTAGAATCGTAAATTCATCGATTTGGAGTAGTGAAAATATCACAAAATTACGTATATTAGTTATATGCAAGAAGATTCAAGTCTTGATGATATATATCAAGAATTAAAGAAACGACAGAATAATAATTTGCCGGAGCTTAAATCAGAGCTCTCTGAGAGATTTGTGAGTGATCTGGTGCGCAATTCAAATAAGGATATAAGTCTTGGTGAATATTTAAATATGAATAATACACAAGATGGAACATCAGAATGCACAACAATTGTAAGTAAATTAATTGGTCTTTTGGATGATTTAGAAAAGGAAACAGGAATGGAAGATGAAATATTTGAATTAGAAGAACTTGAAGAACTTGACTTAAGTTGTATGACCGGTAAAGCTAGAAATGAGCTTGAGAAGAATCTGTTTATAAATCACAAGAAAAAGATTAGACAATCAGGAGATAATCGCATTAGAAATTATTCCAATGTCAATATCAAGATTGGCAAGGAGTCATCAATGAGTCCATTGAGTCTAAAGCGTTATAATGCTGATTAGCTTCTGATAAGCGAATTAAATAAGTACATGTTGTTTCATGGTCATTAATTTACTTATCAGGTTGGGTGATCGCTTCGGCTGCTTTATCTGAATTCTTATAGAGCATTAAAGCAACACGACCGACTGCGTGGGATAACATATTAACAAAGAGCCTCGTATTATTATTGTCGAGATAACGTGCAATGAAGTCAAAAGTGGATTCTATTATAAATAGAATACCAGCACTTCGTTTCTTGATATTGTTCTGACAAGCTAATTCGAAATCAAAAAGAGCTGAACCTAAGTCTCTGATTGGACCAAAGAGTTTTTCTTTACCAGTGGATAAGTAACCAACAGAAGAAACGATATCTAATAAACTACTTATCAGACCATTGTGTCCACTAGGATCAAAGTTCCATCTCTTTTCTGTTGTGTCATATTTAACGGGGCTTATACTAGTTATAGGGTTTAAAACCGACTCCTTGAATAGCTTCAAGCAAATAGCCATAGTTTCCTTAGCACCTTCCAGGTAATTTGGGAAATAGCCATCCTTGTATTTCCCGCTGGAGTTTCTATCGCAATACTCCCATACTTGATTTATACCAGCGTCTAGACCACGTATCAAATAGATATCCTTCAAGTTGCCAAACCAAGGCATTATCGCTTCACCAGCAAAACCAATTAACTGGAATATGTTTTTTTTTTCAATTCCTTGATTCATACCACTAAGCCCATAAGGCACATAACTTAGGGTAGTAATGAAATTGACAGCCGTTTCAATTTTTTGCTTGACAACTGTTGGTAATCCAGTAAGCATAGAAAATGCTCCCAAACCACTGGCTATTATGTTAGATAAGCAAGAGTAATGATCAGCCCAATGGATCAACTTTAACCATTGCTGCCATTTATTACTTAGATCTGGAATATTTCTTTTAATTGGCTTATCGGAAGAGCTGATATTTTTACGGTTATTACTGAGTAGTTGCATTAAGACATCAGTAAATTTGGCATTTGGTGCTTTTGCCGGTTGTGGGGAGTTGGCAATGTCAACACTTTCCAGCCTTGCAGGCTGTTTGTTGATATTACCGAGATCTAGTATTCCAGCCGACACTGTCTTTGTTCCTCACGTCAAATATAATTACGTAAAGCTCAATCACTGGACTCACGTAATCATGTATTGGCACTTTATGTGCACCGATGAAATTGTACTACATATTAAAGCTCCCAAGATTAATAAATTGCCCTTATCAAGTTAAAATAATCAGACAGGTTTATGATTTAATAAATAAAACTGGCTTAAAACGGGGGTCCGAAGTCAAGATAACTAAGAATTAGTTTGAACTGTACCTAGTCTAAATGAATGACCATACAAAATTAAGTATATTTAACTTGCTACCCATACATCTATATGCTAGTATATAAGTATGGATAGTTTAAATTATTTTCTCATCGCAGTTTCAATAATCACCTGGACCTTAGCATGGTTTTGCTTTCGTTCAAGGATTGAATGTTCATACAAGAAAGAGCTTAGCCTCTTCGATCTGTTCTTTATGTTTATTAGTCGGAGTCCGGACATTGTCAAATTATAAAACACTTATCGGTAACTATAATAAAAGGAGATTGCATTTATTTAATTTGCTTATCAGTAGTTATTGGCTTTATTTGACTGGTGCGTAGCACTAGTTCCGTTAGTAAAGATAAAGGGGACTTTTGCAGGAAGTCTAATTGACATCCTGCAAAACAAAGTTTTGCTAGTGATGTCGACATAAAAAAGGTCGGAACGGTGCGAAGCACTAGTTCCGTTAGTAAAGATAAAGGGGACTTTTGCAGGAACTCTAATATAGTGAAAGTCGAGAACTTGCTCTCGGAGGATTGAACGGAATGACGATCAATGTTTTGCCTGTCATGTTTGAAGAAAATGATAAATTTGACTTGCAAAACTTGGTTGCTTGCAGCCCAATAAGTTAAATTCATGGCAAAACTTTATTATATTCAAATCACTAGAAGCTTCTCATAGATAGCAATATCTGCTAGTATTTAGTTTTAGTGCCCAAAAGAACTGATATCCGCAAAATACTTATTATTGGTGCGGGTCCAATTATTATAGGACAAGCTTGTGAATTTGATTATTCTGGTACTCAAGCATGTAAAGCCCTTAAAGACGAAGGTTATGAAGTTGTTTTAGTTAACAGTAATCCTGCAACTATCATGACCGATCCTGAATTTGCTCATCAAACTTATATAGAACCGATTACAGCTGACTATGTTGAAAAAGTAATCGAAAACGAAAGACCAGATGCAATCCTCCCTACCATGGGTGGTCAAACCAGTCTTAATACAGCCGTAGAATTGGCTAAGAGAGGAGTTCTCGACAAATACAACGTAGAGCTCATTGGAGCCAAATTGCCTGCAATAGAGGTCGCTGAGGACAGAGAGAAATTTAAGGACTTAATGGACACTATTGGTTTAAAGACACCAACTTCTGCAATTGCCAATACTGTCTTGGAAGGTCACAAAATAGCGGAACGAATCGGCTTTCCAGTAATAGTGAGACCTGCTTTTACACTTGGTGGTTACGGTGGTGGTATTGCATATAACTATGACGAACTAGATGCAATTCTTGTCAAAGGAATTTCAGCAAGTCCTGTAGATCAAGTATTAGTTGAACAATCAATCATGGGCTGGAAAGAAATAGAGTTTGAGGTCATGCGTGATCTCAAAGACAACGTGGTTATCATCTGTTCAATCGAGAATCTTGATCCAATGGGTATACATACAGGTGACAGTATTACTGTTGCACCAACACAAACCATTAGTGACAAAGAATATCAAGCCTTGCGTAACGCTTCTATCAAAATCATTAGAGCCGTCGGTGTTGAAACCGGTGGTAGCAATATTCAATTTGCATTGAACCCAGAAAATGGTGAGATCCTAATCATAGAGATGAATCCAAGAGTATCAAGATCAAGTGCCTTGGCTTCAAAAGCAACTGGTTTCCCTATTGCCAAGATCGCAGCCAAACTTGCAATTGGTTACACACTCGATGAAATCCCAAATGACATTACAAAAAAAACCATGGCTAGTTTTGAGCCAAGTATAGACTACGTAGTTACCAAGATTCCAAGATTTGCTTTTGAAAAATTTCCTGAAAGCAAAGATATCTTAGGCACTCAAATGAAATCGGTAGGCGAGACGATGGCTATTGGTAGAGGCTTTAAGGAGAGTTTCCAGAAAGCTCTAAGAGGGCTAGAGAGCAAAGGACCTATTGGTTTTATTAATAAGGACTTACTCAGGAAAGTACACAGTCTGTCAGCTGATGACAGAGAACTGCTCAAAGAAAAATCCAAACGCGATGCCACAACAGCAAACTCACAACGGATTTACCAAGTCTTTGATGCTCTTTACCTTGGAGTAACAATTGAAGAACTTCATCAACTAACTCAAATAGATAGATGGTTTTTGTGCCACTTAAATCAAATTGTAGAAGAAACTCTCGCTCTAGAACAAGCAGCCCAAAAAGCCCACGGTGATTCAATCCAAGACAAGCTCAAATCATTTATCAGTGAAGAGAAGTTACATCATCTAAAGTCAACAGGCTTCTCTGATAAACAGATAGCAGTGATTATAGAATCTAGCTTTAAGGTACGCAAAAGAGATATTCGTGAACTAAGAGACAGCTACAATATCCAACCAGTCTACAAAACTATAGATACTTGCGCTGGAGAGTTTGAGTCCTACACACCTTATCACTATTCTTGTTATGACCAAGAAGATGAAATTACCACAAGTGACAAAGAGAAAGTAATCATACTTGGCGGTGGACCAAACAGAATTGGGCAAGGTATTGAGTTTGATTATTGTTGTGTTCACGCTTCGCACGCTCTTAGAGACGCAGGTTATGAAAGTATCATGGTCAATAACAACCCTGAAACTGTGTCTACAGACTATGACACCAGTGACAAACTATATTTTGAACCTATAACCGTTGAAGATGTACTATCAATTTGGAACAAAGAAAAATCACTCGGCAATAAACTCAAGGGTGTAATAGTACAGCTTGGTGGACAAACACCACTCAATATCTCCAAAGCACTTGAAAGCCACGGTGTGACTATCATTGGTACCAGCCCGCATATGATAGACCTTGCTGAAGATAGAGATCGCTTCGGTAAATTAATTGAAGAGCTTGGACTCAAACAAACAAGCAATGCAATTGCTAATAGCACTAATGAAGCAATCGCTCAAGCCAAAGCAATAGGTTTCCCGCTAGTGATGAGACCAAGTTATGTACTTGGCGGTAGAGGAATGGAAATTGTTTATAGCGAAAAAGAAGTTGAAAACTGGCTAGCAAGAGTAATCCTAGAAGATGATCAGTTCCCAATTCTTATTGATAAATTCTTAGATAACGCTATTGAGATTGATGTAGACGCAATTTCGGACGGTAAAGAAACTGTCTTGGCTGGCATCATGCAGCATATCGAATACGCTGGTGTGCATAGTGGTGACTCTGCATGTATGTATCCACCGCAAACACTCTCTGCTACAATCCTAGAAGAAATTAAAACTGCAACTATCAAACTAGCTAAGTCACTCAATGTAATTGGCTTAATGAATATTCAATTTGCTGTCAAGAATGAAGAACTATATATCCTAGAAGTCAATCCTCGTGCAAGTCGTAGCGTACCGTTCATTTCAAAAGCCACTGGCATAGCTTGGGCAAAACTAGCTGCTTTAATCATGGTTGGAAAAACAATTGAAGAATTAAAAGTAAGAGAACTATTAACCAAGATTCCGAAGAATCAAGTTTCAGTAAAAGAAGCAGTATTCTCGTTTAACAAGTTTGATGGTAGTAGTATTTTCCTTGGACCAGAGATGAAGAGTACCGGTGAAGTCATGGGTATCAGTAACAAGTTTCCAATGGCATTTGCCAAAGCTCAAATCGCTGCCTCACTCAATTTACCAAAATCAGGCAAGATCTTTATGAGCTATAACGATAGAGACAAAGACTCAGCAAGCAAGACAGCCAAAGACTTAATCGATCTGGGTTTTCAGATTGTTGCAACTAGTGGTACAGCCAAATTTTTACAAGCAAGCGGGCTTGAAATAGAGAAAGTACTCAAAGTGAATGAAGGTAGACCAAATATCACTGACTTACTCAAAAATGGCGAGATTAACCTGATTCTTAATGTACCTTGGGGCAAAGAAGCCTATGAAGATAGTCAAGTCATCACCAATATAGCTCAAGCTAAAAACATCCCGGTAATTACTACCAGCTCAGGTTCAGAAGCTACGGTTGAAGCTCTAGCTGCTGTCAATAGTACTGAAATAAGGGTTAAGTCCTTGCAGAGTTATCTGAAGTCGACATCTAAAGAATTGAAATAAGTATCAAACGATTCATAATTAGACTTGTTTTGAAAGTCGGAATTATCTCCAAGGCAACACGCGCATTCAGTGCGGTTGCTACCTTTATTTGAGCGACCTGTAAATCGAAACTTTGATTTCAAACAGGTCTATTCAGGGTATAAATAAACTATGTCCAAATTCTTCAAGCTTGGTCTTATAGGTTGCAGCTTAGCTCAGAGTAAATCACCAGAAATTCAACTTGCAGGTCTCAAACATCTAGGCATTGATGGGGAATATAGCAAGTTTGAAATTGATCCATCCAATTTTGCCTCAAAGATAAATGTCTTGGCTTCACAACTTGATGGGCTCAATGTCACTATTCCCTACAAAGAAAAAATTCTCAAGTATTTAAATTATAGAGATCCACTAGTAGAAAAAATCGGCGCAACCAATACTCTAATTATGCAAGATGGTCAGCTACAAGGCTATAACACCGACTACTGGGGTTTTATCAAATCGCTTGATGCTTATGAGCTCAAGGGTAAAAAAGCCACCATCCTTGGAGCAGGCGGCGCATCTAGAGCAATCATCATTGCACTTAATGATATGGGACTTGCAGAGATTAATGTCTATGTTAGAAACGTACACAAAGTGGAAGGTACTCTACCTCAGATCAAAAAAGCACAATTGAATTTAAAGCTATACACTGATGATGTTGTACTCAGTGACACGGCAATAATAATTAACGCAACTCCAGTCGGTCAGGGCAGACTCTCGACTAGTATGCCAATAAACATTGCGCAACTAGAACTCTTAAGAGAAGGTACTATAATTTATGATTTAATTTACCAAGACACTCTCCTGATTCAAGAAGCACAAAAATGCAAACTAGTAACTATCAATGGTTCAGAGATGTTGGTTCTTCAAGCAGTACAATCATTGTCCTTATGGACAGGTGAAGCAATCACCGATGATTTAATTAAAGCAATGCGAGCTGGTTTTAAACAGCCAGTAGTTTCTTGACTTTTTTATCATGCTTCTCGACAGATAAACTATCAAACACAAGTTCTTTGGGGCAAATGCCAATAGTTTTACAGCTTGGTTTTACTGTAGACAATAATCTATCGTAATAACCGCCACCTCTACCAATTCTTTGTTTGGTTTTTGAGAAAGCTAAACCAGGTACAAGTATCAAATCAATTTCAGTGATATTCACTAAAGTATTGGTTGCAGGAGGAGCTTTGACAGCAAACTTGGTTTCGATCAAATCAAATAATTCACCAGCTTCAAACAAAAGCATCCGAGATGCTCCAATAGCTCGAGCTAAAACCCATCTCTTGTTAGGATTACTAATTATCATCGAACTCAAATCAAACTCATTACCTATTGAGTAATAAGTCAAAATTACTTTGGCATTTTTAAACTCAGCAGACAAACAGATTTGATTAATCAAATCTGTTTGTCTTGCATAAAAATCTTTTCGGTCAGCAGCAATTAAAGCTAACTGATCTCTAGCAGTTTTGCGAATTTCTTGTTTCTTTGCAACTAAATCTGTTTTTTTAGTCATTAAACCTGCCATCTGGTTTTATTATAGGATATAAAAAGAAAAACGGGGTTCAAAACTTAGGGACACGCTGAAAACGAAGTTTTTCTAGTCGGGTCCATAAAAAAAGGTTCTGTCCGTGCGACGCACGTGACAGATAAGGGTTGAGACTTTGCATTTTTCAGTGCATTCTTAGACATGCTTAGAGAGCCTAGCCAAAGACTTGTCTTTGCCCAATAGAGAGATGATAAATCCTAAGTCAGGACCATGTGATCTTGAGCAAAGAGCAATGCGAATAGGCCAAAATAATTGCTTGGCTTTAAGCCCAAGTTCTTCTCCAATCATGTTAATTTCTTCTTTGATTTGGACAGCATTATCAAAGTCAAAACCTTCAATAGACAAAATCGCAATGAGTTTTTCTAAAACAGCTTTAGCTTCCGTTACAAATTTAATTTGTTTTTCATCAATGGTTTCTTCATCAAAGAAGTATGATACATTGTCATTAATCTCATCAAACTTGTTTAAATTACCTCTAATTGCATCGAATAATTCTTTTTGTTGAGTTTCATCAAAAACAGACAAGTCATATTTGAGATAAGGCTTCAAGTGAGCCATCAATTCATCATGACTAAACTTGTTGATATATTCTCTATTGAACCAATTAAGTTTGGCAATATCATAAATTGCCGGACTTTTACTTATTCTATTTGGATCAAAAGTCTTAGCAGCCTCATCAAGAGTATATATTTCATTATCATTAATAGCACTATAACTAGTAGCAATTAAATAATTAACCAGAGCCTCAGGTAAATAACCCTCTTTGCGATATTTCTCTACACCCGCTATATCACCGTGTTTGCGCTTAGATAACTTCTGTTTGTCTTTAGTAAAAATCAAAGGTAAGTGTCCAAAAATTGGTTCTTTAAAACCAAGAGCTTGGTAAATGGCAATTTGTTTTGCAGTGTTGGTCAAATGGTCCTCACCTCTAAAGACATGAGTCATCAACATTTCATGATCATCAACAACAACAGCAAAGTTGTAAAGTACTTGACCATCAAATTTCTGGATAATCGGATCACCACCAAGATCTTTGGTATTAATAGACATTGAACCTCTAACAACATCATTCCATTCAATATTGCGATCAACTCCTAAATTCAGGCGAATAACAAATTTGCGTGCTTCAGCTTCATACTGTTGAACTTGCTCAGCACTTAAGTTACGTCCACGATTATCATAGCCCTCAGGGAGCTTGCTAGCTTTTTGTAGTTTGCGCATTTCCTCAAGTTCTTCTGCGTTGGCGTAACACTTATAGGCTTTGGAATTAGCAAGCAATTGATCTACATATTCTTGATACTTAGATCCTCTTTCAGATTGACGAATCATCTCTCCATCCCAATCAATATTGAGCCATTTAAAACCCTCAATAATTTCTTTGGTAAAATCCTCATGGCTTCTAGTTCTATCAGTATCTTCCAAACGGAAGCAAAACTTGCCAGCTAATGATTTAGCGAGCAATTGGTTATAAAGAGCTGTTCTTACGGTACCTAGATGCAGGCTGCCTGTTGGGCTTGGTGCTATTCTGGTTTTAATCACTTTGCAACTGCCTTTAATATGATTCTTCTTGATCTGTCAGAATCTTTGATTGTCATTGAATCTTTAGACAAGATAGTAGATCTAGCTTGTGCACTCAAACTCTTGGGTGAATCAACTCTATAATGAGCACCACGACTTTCTTTGCGTTGCAAAGCAGAATTAGTAAGTAAAGTAGCAACTGTCTTCTCTTTGCAGTCAGTAAGTGATTCAAGATATTTTAAAGTAGAACGTAGAGATTTTTCTCTTCTCTCTACACCCAGGTTTTTTGAAATTACTTGTCTAATCAAGTCATAATTTTCATCGAGAGCTTTTTGCTCATCATAAATATTAGTAAGCTTGTAATCAGAACAGTATTCAATCTCTTCATCTTCATCAAACTCGTTTTCATCATACTCACGTGTAGATTCCATTTGAGAAACACTATCAATAAGTTTTTTATTGATGTTTCCGTCTAAATTAAGACCAAGAATAGCCTCAGCAATGAAGTCAGCACAAACAATACATTCAAGTAAAGAATTACTAGCTAATCTATTAGCACCATGAAAACCATTAGACGCACATTCACCAATTGCATATAGACTTTCGACATTAGTTCTACCGTGAATATCAGTTTTAATACCACCAATACTATAATGAGCTGCAGGTCTTACTGGAAGCAAGTCAGTTGCAAGGTCATAGCCCTCAATTAAACAATAATGATAAATATTGGGAAATTCTTTTTTTAAAAACTCCTTAGATAGTTTAGTAGCATCAATATAAACAAACTCTGAATCAGTCTTGCGCATCTCAGAAACTATTGCCCTACTGACAATGTCTCTAGTTGCCATTTCAGCATCAGGATGATAATTCTCTGCAAAAAGTGCTTTCTTTGAATTACGCAATTGTGCACCTGCTCCTCTAAGCGCTTCAGAGATCAAAAAGTTTTTACCAGATTTAGTTTTGTAAACAGTTGGATGAAACTGAACAAATTCCAAATTCTCAATTTTGGCACCAGCATCATAAGCAAGTGCGATTCCATCACCGCGCAATAATTGAGGATTAGTAGTCTCTTGAAACAGTGCTCCAAGCCCGCCCGTAGCAAGTACGATATTATCAGCCCAGATATTAACAGTCATCACATTTTGGTTAATGTCTTCCATATCCTGTCCTGAAAGAGTCTCAAGCTTAACTCCAATCACTTTAGAACCATTTTTGAGTTTAATTAGGCTCATTGCTTCATATCCTTGTGAAACAAGGATCTTGTTATCGCGAGAAACAGCATCAATCAATGGTTTAATAATAGCTCTACCAGTGGCATCACCAACGTGCATAATACGGTTATAGCTGTGTGAGCCTTCTAAATTAAAACCATCATCAAATTGAACTCCAAGTTCTATCAATTCATTCACTTGTGCCCAAGAACGAGTAAGTATTGAACTAACAACCTCTTCATTACAAAGACCTTGACCAGACTTCAGAGTGTCAGCAATATGACTTTCTAAACTGTCTTCAAGGTTGTGTGGACTAACAACAGCAACACCACCCTGAGCATACTTACTCGAGCCCTCAGTGATTGCATGTTTAGAGCAAATAAAAACACTTTGCCCAGCAGCAGCAAGCTTGCGTGCCACATTAAGACCAGCCAAACCTGAACCGATAACAACAGTATCAAAATGATTAACGTATTCTTGCATAAGAAATTAAATTACAGGTAAATGACAAACTGCTTTATCCTGCCTGTAATTCATATAATTATATATCATGACGTGTAGCAAGATTTTATTTTTAATCTTTTGTTGGGTATTCATTCAAAAAGAAGTTTTTAATAGCCTTGGCTACTATTCTAGCTGTTTTAGCCTGGAAATCAGCACTAGTAATCAAATCAGATTCAATAGGATGAATCAAATAACCAAGCTCAAGTAGCACAGAAATCCTATCTGGGTTTTCTCTAAGCACATGCAAGTTTTGTCTAAATAAACCAGAGTAAGTTAATTCAGTATGTTCAACAACTTTGTTCAGTAAATAATTAGCAAATGGTTTACTTTGTTCATGAAAATAATGACAAGAAGCACCTCGTTCTAAATTCGGATCACGAGCATCAGGCAAGGCGTTATGATGAATAGACAAAAACAATAAGCTATCGTCTTTTTGAGCAGTATCAACTCGCTGCTCAAGACTAATGAATTCATCATTATCTCTAGTCATCACAGTACTAATATTGAGATTAATCAACTCTTCTTTAAGTAATTGCGAGAAACTCAAATTAAGTTCTTTTTCCCAAATCCCTTTGGGAGAACGTGAACCACACTGATCGCCGCCGTGACCAGGATCTATGCAAACAGCAAAGTCTTGCTGATAGTATTCAATCTCAAAAACTAGTGAATTATTTTCCCATTTCTCGTGAATAGAGGTAACGGGTTTTTTGAAAATAATCGGAACATTGGAGCGAATAACTTCTCCAATAATAATAGGACTTGATTGTGTTTGATAATGAATACAATCCAAATCCATATCGGTATCAGGTAAATCCAAGAAATATTTATACTTACCAAGCCTCTCTAAGCTATACATCGGTGCCCGATTAAGAGGGATTTCTATTCTATTTTCAGACACTAAAATACTACGTAATATATTTTTTTTACTTGGTTGTTTAGCTGGAAAAGAATCATAGATACGTCCGTAAGCAATCGGATGAGGCTCATCAGGCTTAACTCCGACAATAGTATATTCAATGCTCTCACCATCCAAGTCAATATCAAACTGATTATTACCAAGTTTAAGGCTCACTATATATGCAAAATTGCCATTATCAGCTAGCTCGACTCTCTGATCATTAATACGACAAGTCTCTGTCGCCGACCCAACAAAAAATATAGACTTGCTATCAGTCTCATGTTTATTAGGGGGGTAAGTAATTAATCCCATCTAATTTAATTAATTACGAAAAGAACCCCAAGTTCTAGAGCTTGGATCTTTAATCTTGAGTCCATTGGGAGCTTCTGTACCAAAATCTGCAATTGCATCAGTATTACGAGTCTCCTGTCTTGGTCGTTCTGGCTTGATATTTTTGATATCACCACGCATTGCATCTTTGATTGAATCATCAGCAGAGATTTGTTTAATCAATTGATTCAAAAGTGCGTCTTTATATTCAATCTCTCTAGTTCTTAGTTCTAGTTTGTCTTTAAGTTCATCAACTATTTTGTGAGACTCCTTAACCGCTCTATCAGCTGTTTCCGTGGCAACATTTTTTTCTTGTTGATTTTGTTTTGCTTGATATTGCATTTCAAGAAACTCCGTTTTGAGTTTATTGTATTCTGTTGTACTTTTGTCTTTGTAATCAGTTAGTTGTTTTAGTTTAGTTTTCAGTCTCTCACGCTCTTCGGTATAATCATAAATTTGCTCGTCATAATGTTTTTTCTGAGTCAGTATATCTTTGTGACTTCTTTGTAAATCAGACTCAGAAGCACGTAGAGCTTCCTTCGCTGCTTCTAATTCGTCTTTTTATTTTTTATTATTTATTTTAAGCGTTTTGTATTCATTCTTGAGATCTTCAACTTGAGAATTGAGCGATTCGTATCTAACTTTAAATTCCTGACTCTCATTAGCTTTGTTAACGTATCCATCCATTAAGGCATTAAACTCAGCAGATACACCAGATTGCTGTTTCATTAAAGAATTAAGATGCTGTTCAATTTTTTTGATACTAGCTTCAAGTACATCAGGACTTTCACTTAAAATGGCAGGCAAATTATGAGTTTCAGATATTATCGGCTCTGTCATGAGCGGTTTTTTGGGAGCAACTGCTTTTGCAGTTGGCTTCTTTTCGGTACTAGTCTCTGATATTCCCTCTTCGTACATAAATATATAACTCTATATACCAATTATACAGGATGATTTGCAAGAGCGTGCAAATGGATTAGCAAAAACCTTGACTTAATAGCTTAATCAGATAAAATATAAACAGATGGACAATAAGCATATACCAATAGGCAAGACAGCCATTGAAGCACCTACTGAACTGGATCTTATGGGATTTGACGAGCTTTGGAATGCTGATTACCAGCAAACTCGTGAGTTTATTCAATACCGTAAAAGCCGTAAAGACCAGGACCACTCTGAAATAGAGCTAATGTCACAAGAGCTAGACAACAAAAACTTTGATGTACAAAGGCTTAGCTGGCAGATTAGTGAGCGCGAAAAAGAGCTTAAAAACCTATACGAAGAGTTACACAAGATGATAGAACTAAACAAGAAGCTCAATAGCCAATTGATTGATTTTGAACAGCTCAGCTCTAAGCAAGAGGCATTAATAGAGATACTAAGTCGAGATCCTGATGCTATGGTAGAGCCACAATTGCCCAATTTTGGCTAATTTTTGTTGTTTTTTAATCACCACTATGGGTCCAAACCAGTCTATCTTCAGATAGGCAGCAGAGCTGCGGGGAATTGGACCCAAAGGTGATTAAGCTCATAGTAACTCCTTAAACAATTATAAACGCCGGAAGATTTCGCTTCAATATGTTAATATTGATAATCATGAAAACAGACATTCATCCAAAAACTAATGTAATTATAGCTAGCTGCATTTGCGGAGCTGAATTTGAATTAGAAACAACACTTCCATCACTAAGGGTTGAGATATGTTCTAGCTGCCACCCATTTTATGCTGGTACTGACAAAATTATTGATACTGCTGGTAGAATCGACAAATTCCAAAAGAAATACAACAAAGGCGCATAAGGGCCATAACCATTTAACACAAGCCGAGTTTTAGTCGTATCTACATTGCTCGGCTTTTTTTTGTATAGTAAACAATAAAGTTTGCTGAAGTATTTAGCAAAGTCCTCGACGATGTCGGGTTGGCGTTGCCTATCGTTTTGCAAAGCTGGCGAGGTATCTACGCAAATTTTGACCTGCGAGCACCGGCTACGTGTCCGTTCATCGCGCAGTACATAATAAAAACCGCCCCCCGGGGGCGGTTTCTCCAAAATTGCTTTTAGTATTTCAGTTAAAGTGCGAGTTCTAGATAGTCCCTAAGTTTGATAGCACGCTCAGGATGTCTGAGTTTTTTGAGTGCTCTAAACTCAAGTTGTCTAACACGCTCGCGAGTAATACGGAGCATACGACCAACTTCTTCAAGAGTACGTTCTTGTCCAGAATCAATTCCAAAACGTAATTGAATTACTGCTTTCTCTTTTTGAGTAAGAGTATCAAGTACACGTAGAATGTCCTCTGCAAGTAAATTCTCAGTAGCAGCAAACTCTGGTCTAATTGACTGATTTGAATCAGCAATAAAATCCTCTAGCTTACCGTCGTCTTCGTTATTAATCGGAGACTCAAGACTCACTGGGGTTCTCATGGCAGCAACGATCTCTTTGATCTTTTGACCAGATACTTCCATTACTTTTGCAAGCTCTTCTTCAGTCGGTCTACGGTTAAGTTCTTGACCTAACTTACGAGCGATCTTTTTGAATTTGTTGATAGTTTCAACCATGTGTACTGGTACACGAATAGTTCTAGACTTGTCAGAGAGTGATCTTGTGATCCCTTGTCTAACCCACCAAGTAGCATAAGTAGAGAATTTGTAACCACGTTCAGGGTCAAACTTCTCAGCAGCACGGATCAAACCAAGGTTGCCTTCTTGAATTAAATCAAGAAACGGTAATCCTCTGTTGATATATTTTTTGGCGATAGATACAACCAATCTCAGGTTGTGTCTCACTAGTTTACGTTTGGCAACAATATCATCTTCGCCAATTCTTCTAGCTAATTCAATTTCTTCTTTTGCAGTCAAAAGTGGAACTCTACCGATCTCACGAAGATACATCTTCACTGAGTCATCAGAAAGAGGTGAAACACTCTCGGTAATACGATTACTGTTGTTTTCATTCTCTTCCTTGATTCTTGAAGCCGCAGATGAAATTATATCGGTATCGATATCGATATCTACCGATTCAAATGCTAGCGAATCAAAATTACCAGCCTCATCAAGGTCTGATCCTTCTGCGTCATAAGTCATAGTTTCGTCGTCTAACATGCTTTTAGTTGCAACAGCTCTTTTTTTTGCCATACACTCTCCTTTATATAAAGTTAATTGGTTCTAGTCTTTGATATTAGATTGAGTGGCCCGCGTGTAATAAATTTTGCTCAACTGAGCCATATTGCGTACTAATCTTTATATATAGTAGTAATTCTAACCAGATTCGTTCCGGGAGAGGGTATACTATTGTACATCTTAATCATGTCTTAAGATTAGTATTACGGATTAATTAATGTTAATCTTGGGATATAAATGATATAAAGCTTAATTTCGTTGATAATCGTGCGACGCTGGGCTATTATTTGGAGCATGCATGAAAAATATTTTAGTACAAGATATATACCAGCAGAGGGAAGGATGCCTTCAAATGGTGGAAATCGTAAATCAGATCAAATAAATAGGCCGTCACTTGGGATACACTCAGTGCAAATTGGCATATTACATACTAGAGCAAGAAAATCTTTAGTAGCAATTGAAATACCAACACAAGAAGAATTAAGAAAAGCGCTGGAGCTGGGTTATAAAGAAAATGAACTTAGCAAACAAACGAAATCCAAGATTAATCAGCTGATAGCTCGCAAGCTTGGTGAAGCAGCAAAGATCAAGGATGGAACAATAGAGTTAACTGAACTTACAGACTTGATCAATCAATCAAATATCATCAAAACTAAA
Source organism: Cyanobacteriota bacterium (assembly GCA_027618255.1). NCBI lineage: Bacteria > Bacillati > Cyanobacteriota > Cyanobacteriota bacterium. The sequence continues at coordinate 24,802 of JAQCFG010000010.1, read as the reverse complement.
CAAAAACTTGATCTTGATACAGTAAGAGCTTTTTATAACAAGAACAAGAATATAGATTTAACATCTATAGAACATGACCTTCAGCTATTAAAAAAACTAGATAAAGCAACTAATACAACAAACACATATAACGAAAGTAAAGGCTTATCAAAAGCACTATTAAACGGACTATATCCTAAAGATAGCAGAATCATAATAAGTCAGGCACGTGCAATAACAGGAGCTAATCATCTTGAAAGCAATGGAGAGAGAGAAGCTGTAGTAATAGGAACAACAGCAAGCCTGAATAATGCAACTGGATCTGAGAAAAAGACGGCAATTAAAGTCCATGTGAAAGCAAATCAGAATAATGATCCTAGGGCTAAAGGAAAAGGTAACTTTATCACTCAAATACATAAAACAGTAGCAAAGGATGCTAAAAGAAGAGAATTCACGATCCAACCAGAAAATATTGTTAGATTTAAGTAGTTTTGAAAGTCAGAATTATCTCCAAAGGCAACACGCGCATTCAGCGCGGTTGCTACCTTTTGGAGCAATAAGTCTACGAAGAAATCAAAGCACTAAAGAATCTCTGACTAATTGCTCAAGCAAAACCCTTGCAGCAGGTGCAAGCCTCTCACTATCCATTGATGAAGCCCAAAAAATATCATCAATCTCAGCGCTTGCTTTAATCTCACCAGTGTATTCAAACTGGTAACAATTCATCACCACAATTCGCGGCTGCGTGAAGCCATAAGCATCAGCTTCAAATCGTGAATATTTTTTAATTGATCCATAAATTAGATCTATATCAAGCTCTTCTTTGCACTCACGAATTATTGCATCAAACTCTGTTTCACCCGGTTCAAGCTTGCCGCCTGGGCAATAATAAAGCTCATTGCCACGCGAGCGGCACATTAAAACCTTGCGGTCTTTGATTATGATAGCTGCGACTACTTCAAACTTGATTATCTCTTGAGACATATTACAAATCTAACAGATAATTATGCAACCATGGAATTCAAGGCATGAGCATAAAATTCTCTCTCAAAAGGCTTGGTTGATGGTTTTTTTATTTGATTATCTAGTTCTTTTTTTAATAGCACAAGATTACGTTCAATAAGCGGCTTTGGTCTATGTTTATTTTTATCTTCATAAAAACACGCAGAAAGTAATTCAACTCTTGTTTTAAGATACCTTGTTGTGGAATATTCTCTTTGATATTGAGTTCAGCAAAAAGAGAACGAGCAAAAGCTCTGCCAATCTTGCTAGCAAAAGCCTCTCTGAAGTCTTGTGCTAATGCTTCTTTGATCCTAGAAGAAGAATCCAATGAAAGATCATTAATATGACTTTGTACAAGGGTAGATAATTTAATCAATTGAAGTGTATCAGAAGAATTAGAATTATAATCATCAAAAGGCAATGATTTTGAATGAGTAATTTTGTGCATTGAATCTGTTGAATTGTCAAAGCCAAATTGCTTTACTAACTCTTTAATTAGTTTGGGATGAAAATATTTTATCAATAAGCGAGCAACAGCTCTAAGCTCTTGCTCATCTTTAGTCGCTGCAATCAGTTCATTGATTTGCTTTGCAACAACCATGCCAAAGATATGTGATTTAGAAAATCTAACAGCTTTAGCTCCGCTAGCTTGAGTATGTAATTTAAACTCCAATCTCGTTTTAGGTTCAAGTTGAGTTTTCGTTTTAACTTTGTTAACACTCGGCTTATGTAGCAAGACTGGTCTTTTCTTTACTTTAATGCCTTGGGCTTTAATGCCTTTGGCTCTCAATGACCTAGCAACTGTCAAAGGGTGCACTTTCTCACTAACTAAGTAATCTGGCAGACCTAATGCAGCAGTCGTTTTAGAAAGTAGTTCTTGTTCTTGTCTTGCAGCATGCCTTTCTGCAAGAAGAGAACATTGATCCAAAAACATCTTATGTCTAGCATCAAAATCATCAGGACCAAATAATTTATCAAAAAACTTAAGGGAATCAGGATAACCGGCAAAGGCAAGTTCCGGATTTTGCCATAAAGCATTTGCAATCAAACCTGCATGAGTAGTAATAGAATAGCCCTTTTTCACATTCATATTTTAACAATAATCAAGTAGGGTTGTCATAAAATCAAAATCTAAAATGATTTAGGATTGATAGCTCTGATATATAATTCACCGAAAACCCTTTGTTTTACAGATTCCGATTTTAAATCATCATAGTCGTTTGTGTTTAGTAGCTTCACTTGTTGCTCCTGGAGCGACGAAGCTGAACTATTCAAACTTATAGTCATAGATGAATGACCATCAGAAGCACTCTTACGTAATTTCGTGGCAGGGCAGATAGAGGAATCAAGCTTAACTAAGCCTGAAAAGAACTTAATTAAATACTCAATAGAAAACTCTTGCATAGGCAAAGTTAAAATATTTTTGCGTTTTGCAGTGATATCAGGCTCGTCACCAGTAAAATCCTGCTTTGGCTTTGTCCTAATTCCAGATAGTATTTGCCATAATATATATTCATCAATTTTGCTGGGGATCAAGCAACTTGTTGTAGTATCTAATTGTTTAATTCTGGTGGTAATTATTTGTCTAGAAAAAGATTTTGCTGCTTCAACAGTGGGCTTGAGCTGGATAGGTAAACCATAAATCCTGTCATCAACTTTAAAATGAATAAATTTGTCAACACCAGCTCTATCCTGCCAATGGCTTTTATCAAATGATTCGAATTTCTCGATGAATCCAAGAAACTTAAGTATAGAAGCAACTAAATCAAAACGTTGTTCAAAAAAAATGCCTCTAGTATATGAAAGATCTTGTGGATTAATTTGAGATTTCTTTTTTTCATCTATGGATTTCAATCCATAGATTTGCAGCTTTTGCTCATCACTATGAAAATTGGTAATTAATAAATCAAACCACTCAAATGGTGTTATAGAAATAGGAATCAAGGTGGCATTCTTAGAAAAACCAAGATCAATTGTTCTAGTTAAATCAGTCTCTTGACTAACTAAATTATCAAACCAAATCAATAATTCTATTTGAGCATTATTGTCCATATCTTGGAAATAGTTTTGTGCTTGAAGTTTATTGAGCAAAGCATCAACTAGAGGATCAGCCATGACAACAAGTTCTGGCTCAACTGTGACCTGCCTTCTTGCATTGGGTTTTGCACTGCCGTAAAAAACATTAGGAGTTGGTATGGCTAATTGATTTGCAGCAGTTTTAGATGATGAGTGCCAGTGTTTCAAATTGTAACCAAATGGTCTCTTGCTATCAGTTATTTTGCGAGAACTCTGTGAGATACGAAGTGAAGGACTAACTACACCGCTTGATGAATTATGATTTGCTCTGATAAATCCAGGTTTAAAATTAGTAGGAATAGTTGCCAAGTTATCTTATTTTAACCTATTTTGTTATCAATTAGGTCTATTGTAGAAATGACACTCCGCCTAAAATTGCGAGGTCCTTCGGACCTATCACGGGACATGCTTAAGATTGAATGATAAGGGTTTTCTCACAACCGTGATATTCCTCTCAGCAAAGCTGGCGAGCTATCTACGCAAATTTTGACCCTGCGGGCACCGACTAGATGTCAGTTCATCGCGCAGCTCAGAATAAAGTTGAGAGCAAGCTAAACAATACAACCAGCTTCAATAATTAGAGTATTTAGGTATTCTAGACGAGTGCTAGACAGTGGATGAGTACTAAAATACTCATCAATCTTGGTTGCTTTTTGATTAGCTGAATTCTTTTCAAAGAACTCTAATTTACCAGATTCATTACAATATAACTTATTCATTAAATCAATTGCAAAAACATCAGCCTCTTTTTCCGCTCCACGGCTATAGTGTAAACCACCCATATAAGTAACTCCGTCATAGACTTGTAGAGCATTAGGTTTACTGCTAAACAAACGACGCAAGATAGCGAAGAACCCTTGCCTTGCCATACCATTGATCATATGACGCTCTTCTATGTGTCCAAGCTCATGAGCAACCACCATTGCAAGTGCTGATTCATTTTCTAGCTCTTTGATAAGTCCTGTGTAGACGACAATTTTTTTGCCCATACTTGCATAGGCATTAATTTTTTCATTCTCTTCAACAATAATAGAATATTGTTTGGGGTCTTTATCAATGCTAACAACAAACTTGTTTAGAAGTTCTTGTACTTCAGTTTGGTAATCAGCTGATACCACTGAGCCCATTAATAAAATCAAAGAAATCAAAAATAATCTGTTCATAATTTGATATTATCACTGAAAAAAAATAAGTCAAAACAAACTCAACGTCATCCCAGCTGAAACTAGCAGTAATAACCAGGCAAAAATCATCTTAAGTAATTCTTGGTCTATTTTATTACTAAAAATGAACCAATTAGACTAGCAATGCTAATCATAAGAATAAATGGAATTGCAAAGCTACAATCTATTGTGATGGTGCCTAGATAGCCGACAAATGCAGTAAGAGCCTGCATTGCAATAATCATTTGATGGCAATATTTATTAGACATCCTGCAAAACCCCGTTTTGCTAGTGATGTCGCTTTAAAAAAGGTAGCAACCGCAACGAATGTTGCGTTTGCTTTAAGAATAATTCCGACTTTTGCAGTAAGTCTATTGTTATGAAGTTGAAGATCGATATCCACAAACAGAAGAAGCAGCGAGTCATGTTATTGCAATTGAACTTGTCAGCAAGCAATCACTCAAAATTGAGAAACTCGCTAATGAAAGTTGCTCTGAAGGCATTATTGAATTAAATGATGCTGCAGTGACTTTTGTTAGCTAGCATATCAGGGTCGTATCCTATTATTAAGCTGAAACAATAGAAACAACTGAATCAACACTTTGGTAAATTCAGCTAAAACATAAAAACGATGATAAAAACTAATATCCATAGCCAAACTAACTTGTCCTTCCGGACTCGACAATGCAACAACGTAACTGTGCAAAGCAGGTAATAAATAGAAGCTATCAAGAAGAAGTATAGAAAATAAAACGATCAAGAGTAGTTTGACAAAATTGACCTGAATATAGTTAAGAAGAACAAAAAATAAGCAAACAACTAACAACCACTCAATATAATTAAGATATCTAAAGCTTAAATCACCAAGTTGCAAAGCTAGTTCCCTAGACAAGCCTGGCACTAGAAACTTAATTGGTGTAGCAAAAAAAGAAACTCCACAAATCATACCTAACCAGAAAGTCAGAATAAAGCTTGAAAAAAATCTTGTTTTGTTCATTAATTAATTATAGAACAGAAAAAATAAGGGACAGGTCTACGCAATTCACTTAATAGACATCCTGCACAACCCGTTTTGCTAGTGATGTCGCTTTAAAATTGGGGATACTAAAACCACATACCCACAAAAAGATCACTCTTAAGATCTTTTTTGCTTGTCATAAGGATGCTCATGGTACCGGCGCTGGTTTCGCCAGCAGCGTGGGTCACAGTATGGAATGATAAACACAAGTCTTCCCACAACCATGCTTGAGACTAGAAGTCATATAGTCTAGTCATAGCTATCATGTAAAAACAAAACCCAGGTCGGCGCCTGGGTTTTGTTTTTATAATGGTACCGGTGGCCAGACTTGAACTGGCACGGGAAAAAATCCCAACAGATTTTAAGTCTGTTGCGTCTACCGATTCCGCCACACCGGCACGTAAAATCAAGGCGTTTAAGGTAGACGCTTGATTATTCTAACTCAAAAGTACTAAGAGTAAAAGCTCATTAGTAAATCATAAGCTTTTTTAAGGGTATCGAGATAGTCAGCAGTATCTTTAGCACTTTGATCAGGGTGAAATAAGGTCACCAGACGTCTATAGGCAGACTTTATAGTCTGAGCATTAAGCTCATCGTCAATAGATAAATAAAGTGTCCCCCGTGCCCAAACCTCTTTAGCTAAGTCAGTATTAGAAGGTTTTTTCTGATAACTGATAGCAGCACCTTGTACAAAGCCTTCATTGAAAGAGCTCTCCGAATTTTTGCTGTGATCTTGAAGCTGATTTTTTAATCGAGTGATGTGACGGTTTTTGAATTTGATTTTTTGTATCAAGTTTGCAATTAGTTTATCAGCGCCTACAAGTGATTCTTGATTCTTGTAAATATATTCAAGGATCTCAAGATCCTGATAGAGTAAGGCTTTGGGGATACCAAGCTGGTAAGCAAGATTTTGCGGACAGAGCTCTTGACTTGAAGCATTCATAGCTTCGACAGTACGAATAATACGTGGCATATCGACTCCTATCTCCACAAGGCTGGTTGTTGAATAGAGGTCAGCAAAATTGTCTTCAAGTTTGAAGGATACAGACATATTTTTATTATAACGAGTATTTTTAATTGTTGAAAAGGATAAGTTCTTTCTTAACAACTATTGTATTAATTAGGGATCTATGAAAATGCATAATATGACGCCTCGCCTAGAATCAACCACTATCCAAGACATTCACTGAACCCTAAGAAGCTTTTTTAGAGACTCAACTAGAAAACTTCGTTTTTCAGTGTGACCTTAGGTCTATTTGTGTTTTTGCTTGCGTCTATACTTAGATGGGCTCATCTCAAGACCATTATTAGTATCCCAAATATTGAGATGCTTAGATCTTGCTGTTAATTCAGCTGACTTGAATCTGTCAAGATACTTTTGACGCTTATCAAAGGTAAATAACTGAGCAAATCCATGTTCAAGCAAGTCCAATTGAAGCATCGCCCTTTGCTTATCGGCATTAAGGTATGAAAAGAAAACAAGCCTTCTACCATATTTATCAATAGGAGTGAGTCCGTTTTCTAAATAAATCATAGTATCAGGTTTAATTCGATCAACTACATAATTCATAGCAGCTTTGCCCCAAGGATCTTGCGAATACTCAGGAGCGTCGATACCAATCAATCTAAGTTCTTGACGCTGGCAATCAATCTGGCAATTATAGTCTGTGACATAAAAAGAATCAGCATCATTGGCATGTACCAGTCTATAAACAGGTTCTGATACCTGGCAAGAACTGAGAAATAATAATATAAATATCAAAAAAAACTGCATATAAGCTAGAAATATGATACTAACACAGCGTGATAGACTTGTTTCAATGCTAGAGCGTAAGCACTATAAATACCTTGAAACAATCACAATCTGTTTCGTTCTGGTACTAATACTTAGTAACTTAATAGGTAGTGTCAAAATCACCCAGCTTTGTCTAGGACAATGGTTTTGTTTTAGCACTACAACAGGTGTCTTGCTCTTTCCAGTCTCCTATCTGATTGGCGACATCTTGACAGAGGTTTATGGTTACGCTCAATCGCGCAAGGTAATTTGGACTGGGTTTGGAGCGTTAATTCTTGCCAATCTGATAATTCAATTCTTTATCATCTTGCCTGCTGACCCAAATTGGGGGCTGCAAGGCGCATATTCACAGGTCTTTAATATGAGCCTGCGCATAAGTGTTGCCAGTATTATTGCTTTTGCAGCTGGCGAATTCACTAATAGTTATGTAATTGCCAAACTCAAACTTTGGACCAAGGGCAAATACCAATCTGTCAGAATTATCGGCTCAACAATGGCCGGTGAGCTAGTTGATACAATCATTATTATTCCACTTGCCTTTATTGGCGCAGATGGGTATCCGCTAGAACTAATGTTTAAACTAATGGGCAGCAAGTACCTAATCAAAGTCATTTGGGAAATTCTCGCTTATCCATTGCTTACAGTTCACTTGATAAGGTTTCTCAAAAACAAAGAACATGAAGACTATTACGATAAAGACACAGACTTTAATCCATTTCACTTATGAACAAAACCATATTAATAAAGAATGCAAAGCTAATTAATGAAGGAGAGATCTTTCAAGCTGATCTTTTAATTGAAGGCGAATACATCAAAACAATTGATAGAAGTCAATCAATCACTGAGGCTGATCAGATCATAGACGCAAGTGGCAAATACCTTATTCCGGGCATGATAGATGATCAAGTGCACTTCCGTGATCCAGGGCTTACACACAAAGGTGATCTTTATACTGAATCAAGAGCGGCAGTAGCAGGTGGAATTACTAGTTTTATGGAGATGCCCAACACTGTGCCGCGAGCACTCACGCAAGACTTACTAGAAGATAAATACAAAATAGCCGCCGAGAAATCATTTGCCAATTATTCGTTTTATATGGGTACAGCTAATGACAACCTTGAGGAGGTTTTAAAAACTGACCCAGCCACTGTTTGCGGGATCAAGATCTTTCTAGGAGCTTCAACAGGCAATATGCTTGTAGACAACCCTGAAGTAATAGAAGAAGTGCTCAAATACTCTGCTCAAACAGGTTTGATCTGCACCGTACATAGTGAAGATGAAGCAACCATTGTGGAAAACGCAGCCAAATACAAAGCGAAGTATGGAGATGAGATTGATATTAAGCATCATCCAGAAATTCGTTCAAGAGAGGCTTGTTACAAATGCACCAAAAATATAATTGGCTTAGCCCAAAAACACAAAGCTAATTTACACGTACTGCACATTAGTACTAAAGAAGAGCTTGAGCTTTTTGATGCAGCAGAAATAGATTCAAAATATATTACAGCTGAAGCCTGCGTACACCATCTCTGGTTTACAGATCAAGACTACACTAGCAAAGGCAGCAAAATCAAATGGAACCCCGCCATCAAAGCAATAGAAGACAGAGAAGCTATTAGAGTAGCAGTAAACCAAGGAAGGATCGATATCATTGCAACAGATCATGCGCCGCACACCATTGAAGAAAAAACTAATTCCAATTATTTCAAATGCGCCGCAGGTGGTCCACTGGTGCAACATGCATTGCCAGCTTTGTTTGAGATGTATCATCAAGGAGTTTTTAGTTTAGAGACTATAGTTCAAAAGACATCGCATAATATAGCGAAGAGATTTAAAATTGACAAGCGTGGATTTCTTCAAGAGGGTTACTATGCTGACCTAACTCTCGTCAACCTCAATAAGCCTTGGACAGTGGACTCTAGCAATATTTTATACAAATGCGGCTGGTCACCCTTTGAGGGAGATAGTTTCAAATCATCGATTAGCCATACGATCATTAATGGTTCTGTAATTTATCAGAATGGTAAGTTTTGCGAGAAATCACATTCTCAGAGGCTTGCTTTTGTGCGAAGCTAGCATGTGGTAGACACCTAACTGTAAAATATTAGTCTCGATTTCAGGCATAATTACTTGTGTGAATGAAAGGCAAAGAACATTTATATATTGGTTTTGGAGCATAATTGCAATTTCACTACTACTGCCTATAGGAACTATTTTCCTAAATTACTTAACAGGAGCCAATTTTGTTAACTTTACTCGATTCATATTTTCAGTTATACTCTCATTAGTATCTGGATTTATACTAAACAATATATTCAATAAATTAAAGGACTAACATGGAACCAATTAACCCACTTGCAATAATCACCTTAATAATCATAATCACTCCTCCATTATTGTTTATCGCAGGATTTAATCGTGTCAAAAAACCTAAAAACCCAAATCAAACAGCTCTTGCAGCCTATGGTCTATAGTCTCTGACTTGATTTCATATACTTTATCACTGAAACCCCAATCATAGATTATTGATCTCAAAAGTCTATCAATTTGTTTTTGATAGATAGCATTATTCCAGCGAAAGCCATCATCTTGTATAGGATTCTCGCGAAAATTCCATTGTTTTTTACTAGCGGGACTCATGCTTTGCATGGTCCCGACCTTTTTTGTGTCGGCATCACTAGCAAAACTTTGGTTTGCAGGATTCCTCTCCTCAAACATAATGGGCAAATAAATTATTTGATCATATTGCTGAGCTTGCTTATAAGCAGCTTGATAAAACTCTTCAGTCTTTTCAACGGTGCTAGTATTCCAAGACCAGCGCATGTAGTAAGCCCAAGCATCAATAGTGGACCTATCAGATATAAAACTCTCTGCTTTATTCTCTTCATAAATTTGTCGCATTAAAACATCATGGCGAAATTGATCAAGATCGCCCGTAATCGAATAAGGATTCTCAAACCCTCTTTCAGCACAGAGCTTACGAACTACTTCTTCTATTTTTGTATACTTAACTGAGATAGTTGAATCTTCAAATAGAGAATTTAAGAGAGTCGTTTTACCGACTCCAGCAGCTCCAATGATAGCTATCTTATTAAACCTGTTCCCAATCAAAATCAGGAGTCTCGCGTTGTTTACTAGTCAAAGTACATGAATCAACACCCATCATATCCATATTGGAGGCGCCGGGAGGCACTATTGGCCAGACATTCATCTCATAAGCCATCGGGAAATCAATTAGTGTAGCTGCCTCATCCTCAATTGCAGTTTTGATAATCTCTTCAACGTCAGCTCTTGTTTCTGGTTTGTATCCGCGCAAACCATAAGCCTCAACTAGTTTCACGAAATCAGGACTACCATGCTTAAGATCTACATGAGAATAGTGCTTATCATAAAAAAGATCTTGCCATTGCCTCACCATTCCAAGATTTTTGTTATTGAAAATACAATTGATTACTTTAAGATCATAAGCCTTAAGAGTTCCAAGTTCTTGCTGGCACATCTGAAAACTTCCATCACCGCTGATATTGACTACAATCTCATCTGATCTATCATTATCAGTTCCTTCTGAGTCCTTAAGCGCTGCAGCAGCTCCCATTGCAGCAGGCAAACCAAAGCCCATAGTTCCAGCCCCGCCACTGGTGAGCCATTTGCGCGGTCCGTTAATTTCGGCGTGTTGTGCTGCCCACATTTGATGCTGTCCTACATCAGTGGCATAAATAACTTTGTCGCCAGCTAATTTGTAGATAGTTTTAAGTATATGTTGCGGACTAATTAGTTCTTCTGCAATTGGATCATGATCAAGTGGATATTCTTCTTTCCACTCAGTGACCTTGTTTAACCATTCTTGGGTATCAGGTTTTTTCTCTTGTATTTTGGTAATCAATTCTTTAAGTACTGACTTGGCATCACCAACTATCGGTATATCAATATCATTGCGCATCTTCCGAATTTTGCCGACTTCAGCTGGGTCTATATCAATATGAATCACATCAGCGTCAGGCGCAAAAGTTGCAATCTTGCCAGTCACCCTATCATCAAAACGAACACCAATAGCTATCAATAGATCGCAGTTGTAAATAGAAAAATTGGCATAAGCAGTTCCATGCATTCCAAGCATGCCAAGAAACAATGGATGTTTGTGCGGGATTGCACCCTTGCCCTGCAATGTCGTAGTTACAGGAATATTGCATGACTCAACTAATTGCAAAAGTAGCTTGCTAGCATTTGAATTAATAACACCACCACCAGCATAAATCACAGGACGCCTTGCTGAGAGGATACGCATGGCTGCATTAGCAATTTGTTTTGGATTACCGTTGGTACGGGGGTTGTAGCCCTTGATATCAGGTTTAAAACTAGCGTCAATTCTATTTTCCTTCGTAACTAGAAACTCATCATTCAAAACATCTTTGGGCATATCAATCAAAACAGGACCAGGTCTACCTGTCTGGCAAATGTGAAACGCATGAGCAACAGCCTTGGCTAGGTTTTCTGGTTTTTTGACTAAGTAACTATGTTTAACAATCGGATATGTGATTCCAGTAATATCAGCTTCTTGAAAAAAATCTGTACCAATACCAAAAGTCGGTACTTGTCCGGTTAAACAAACAATCGGCACTGAGTCCATATACGCATCAGCAATTCCTGTAACTAAATTAGTAGCACCAGGTCCACTAGTTGCAAGTACCACTCCTGGTCTTCCAGCAACTTTGGCATAGCCCTCAGCTGCGTGAACTCCACCCTGCTCATGACGCACCAAAATATGCATCAACTCATCTTCGCCATAAAGCTCATCATAAAGTCCAAGTAAAACTCCACCAGGATATCCAAAGAATCTCTTGACACCTTGGCGCTTGAGTTCTTTGAGTAGTGACTTTGCACCAGTGCTAGTTTCGAGTTTTTCTGGCATTAGCTATATATATTAGCGTGTTTATAGAGGATCAACAAGTGATACAAGTAGATAACGTGATAAACAGTGCTGTCAGTTATGTCAGACTCCCAATAGACATCCTGCAAAACGAAGTTTGGTTAGTGATATCGACATAAAAAAGGGCGGAACGGTGCGAAGCACTAGTTCCATTAGTAAAGATAAAGGGGACTTTCGCAGGAAGTCTAATCAACCAAATCAGCATACAAAGCCGAACTAAGATATCTTTCACCATTAGAAGGAATAATTACAACAATCAGCTTGCCTTTATTCTCATGGCGTTTACCAAGTTGTATCGCAGCAGCAATTGCAGCTCCTGAACTAATACCACAAAGTATACCTTCTTTAATACCAGAAGCTCTTGCCGTCTTCATGGCAGTTTCACTATTAATTTGAATCACTTCATCAATAAGATCTACTTGCAAATTTCCTGGAATAAAACCAGCACCAATACCTTGGATCTTATGAGGACCAGGTTCACCACCACTGATTACCGGTGATTCTTCAGGTTCAACAGCAACTAGTTTAAAAGAGGGCTTTTTAGCTTTAAGTACAGTCGCAACTCCCGTTGCAGTTCCGCCAGTACCAACACCAGAGACAACAAAATCAACTTTGCCATCAGTGTCATTCCAAATCTCCAGAGCTGTAGTTTCTCTGTGTATTTTGGGATTAGCAGGGTTAGCAAATTGTTGAGGTAAGAATGAATCAGCAGTAGTCTCGCAAAGCTCTTTGGCTTTCTCAATTGCACCCTTCATGCCAAGTGCTCCCGGAGTAAGTACCAAATCAGCACCGTAGGCTTTGAGCAATTTGCGTCTTTCCATGCTCATAGTATCTGGCATTGTAAGAATGAGTTTATAGCCCTTGACAGCAGCTACTAGAGCTAAAGCGATTCCAGTATTACCACTAGTGGGTTCAATAATTGTAGTTTTGCCTGCAGTGATTAGTCCTGCCTTTTCAGCTTCATTAATCATCGAGTAACCAATTCTATCTTTGACAGATCCAGCTGGATTATAAAACTCAAGCTTGAGTACTATATCAGCGACCACATCAGCTTCCTTTGCCATCTTGTTAAGCCTGACAAGTGGTGTTTTTCCAATTAATTCAGAGATATCATTAGCTATTTTTGCGGTAGTTGTTGTCATAAATTGCAATTATAGCACCTTGCAAAGCTATAATTAGTCTTAGTTTGAGCCAAGAAACCACTAGCAAAGAAAAACAAGTACTGGAAATAATCCATAGAATCAAGGCAGCAATGGATTTTGAGATTAAGCATCAATATATCAACGCCATCGGCAATAGTGGAGATTTCAGGACCTTTATTCGAAATGAATGCCGCAAAGCAGTGCTGCTATATCCAGATAGTCAAAACTGGCAAAGTATCTTTGTCCTAATCGACCGCTATGCCTTTCTTGACCTACCTAGTCGTATGAATATTTGCAAGAAGGTAATCCATATTCTAAATGACTTAGAAGAATATTACAGTAGCGAAATAACTAAAGAAGAAATCACAAAACCACTCGTTGTAGAAGAAGAAATCATTGATCCAAGTCTTGATATCTCCAAGCTCAATATTCAATACTTCAAAGGTGTTGGACCGGCACTAGCTGCCAAGTTAAATAAACTCGGAGTAGCAACAATAGAAGATCTTTTGAACTACTTGCCGCGCGAACATATTTCATACTCAGAAATAACCAATATCAAAGACCTTCAAATTGATCAAGACGCAACAATCATGGGACGGATCAATCGTATTTCTGCTTTTAAAAGTCCACGTTCAAACCTGATCATATTAAGTATTTTTATTAAAGACACAAGTGGGCAAATCAAAATCAACAAATTCTTTCAAGGCAACTCTAGTCATTTCTATCTCAAACAATACAACGCACAATACCCAACTGGTGCTTTTTGTATCTGTGTCGGCAAGGTCAAAGCCGAAAAAAATTCCAATCAAAAAACCATCCATAACGCAGTAATAGAACTGATCTCAGATGATTTCAGTGAAGAGAATAGATCTGACAAAGCACATACCGCAAAAATAGTCCCAATATATCCTCTTACTGAAGGTGTTTCACTACTCAACTTACGTAAGATTATCCACAAAGCTCTCAAGTTATACAAAAATAATCTTCATGAATTCTTGCCTGGTTTTGTAATCAGCAAAAACAATTTAATCGCCTATGATCAAGCAATTGAAGAGATTCATTTCCCCTCAAGTCTAGAGATGAAAAATAGAGCAGCAACACGACTAATCTTTAATGAGATGTTTTTGATGCAACTTAGATTCATGCAGCTAAGACGACATTACAAAAAAGACAAACAGGGTATCAAATTCAATTGTTTTGAAAATGGGCTAGTAGACAAGTTCATCAATTCGCTACCATTTGAATTAACCTATGCTCAAACAAGGGTATTCTATCAAGAAATACTTCCAGACATGGTAAGTAGCCAGCCAATGCATAGATTACTACAAGGAGATGTTGGCTCCGGCAAAACAGTCGTTGCCTTTCTTTCACTGCTAGTTGCAGTCGCTGATGGTTATCAAGCTGCAATCATGGTACCAACTGAGATACTTGCTGAACAGCACTACAAGAAGTTCACAGAATGGGCACAAGCACTTGGGCTCAATATTGGACTTTTGCTTGGCAAGCAAGGTGTCAAGGTCAGAAGAGAAATACTTGCCGGAATCAAATCAGGCACTATAGATATTGTCGTTGGTACCCATGCACTAATACAAGAATCCGTTGAGTTTAACAATCTTGGCATTGTAGTAATTGACGAACAACATCGTTTCGGAGTTAAGCAAAGAGAGTTGCTTGCTCGTAAAGCTAGCCAAGCAGATGATAGACAACTTAGCCTCAAAAATAATGACAAAGAATTCGAATCCAAAAACAATATTAGCGTCGAAAAGCTCTTCATGACAGCAACTCCCATCCCGCGCACACTCACTCTTGCAATGCACGGAGATCTTGACATGTCAGAGATAGACGAGCTGCCAGCAGGCAGAAAAACAATTGAAACTCAAATTGTCGACAGAAAAGCAGATGCCTATAAACTAATCAAGTCAGAGCTTGACAAAGGTAATCAGGCATACATTGTATTTCCATTAATTGACGAATCAGAAACACTATCTGCCAAAGCAGCAACGGTAGAGTACGAAAGGCTTAGCAAAACAACTTTCAAGAATTATAGACTTGGATTACTACATGGCAAACTTAAAGATGACCAGAAAGACCAGATCATGCAAGAGTTTCGCAACAAAGAATTAGATATATTAATTGCAACAACAGTCATTGAAGTTGGTGTCGACGTGCCAGATGCAACAGTCATAATGATTGAATCATCAGAGCGTTTTGGCTTAGCGCAATTGCATCAACTAAGAGGTAGAGTCGGTCGTAATGACAAACAATCCTATTGCCTCTTGGCAAGCAGCTCATCCAGTCAAACAAGTAGAGAAAGACTAGCAATCATGGAAAAAACTAATAACGGATTCATCATTGCCCAAGAAGATCTAAGAATCCGCGGAGCTGGTGACATTATTGGGCTCAAGCAATCTGGGCTATCAGACACCGCCCTGCAAGGATTAGTAGATCAAGAAGAGCTGTTAGTCTATGCACGCAACTCAGCCAAACAATTAATAGACACTAATCCAGAGCTAGAAGGACTAGGTTTATTAGAGGATAAAATTAAGCAAAGATCTAATAATGTAATGGCTAATGCCGGTTAAATGCAAAACAAGCAAGATTTTCCTCTTTATGTTGTTTTATGAAACAACTCCACTTGCCAGTAGCTGGAGGGAAATGGGAAATTTGGATTTATAAATTAGAGTTCTTGCGAAACCCATAAATGGGTCCGAAAGAACTCTACCAAATTAAGCTCATCAGCTATTTTTTTGCAATTGAAAAATAATAAAGTTTTATAGTAAACCATGAATTTGACTTGAAAATGACCGGCAAAACTTTAATCGTCATTCCGTCAATCCTCCCAGAGCAAGCTCTCGAGTTTTCACTAGATTCAGAACAAACAAAATTAATATTACGGATATTTTTGAAGACCCACAATCGGTATCATGAATCTATAATTTAAACTCAATACAGAGTTTGATATTCAGACTTACAAAAAAGGTCGACATCACTAGCAAACTTCGTTGTGCGGAGGTCTAGTAGTTACAGCAAGAAAGGAACTAGCAATAAAGCAATGATATTAATAATCTTGATCATTGGGTTAATAGCCGGTCCAGCAGTATCTTTATAAGGATCACCAACAGTGTCACCAGTAATTGATGCTTTGTGGGCATCAGAACCTTTGCCACCGTGATTACCATCTTCAATATACTTCTTAGCATTGTCCCAAGCACCGCCACCAGAGGTCATAGAGATTGCAAGGAATAAACCAGTAACAATACTACCAACTAGAATTCCACCCATGATTCTTGCTGCGCCCATCGCTTCAAACTCATTTAAGAAGAACTTACCAATTAAGGCAATGATGATAGGAAGCAAAACAGGAATAAGAGCAGGTACTACCATTTCTTTAATTGCACCCTTAGTAACAATATCAACACAACTAGCATAATCAGGACGAGCTTTAAATTGCATGATGCCTTTGATTTCTTTAAATTGTCTTCTAACTTCTGTAACTACAGAACCAGCTACTTTACCAACTGCCATCATTGCAAGTGCACTAAATAAAAATGGAATCATTCCACCAATAAACAGTCCAGAAAGTACATAAGGGTCAGAAATATCAAAACTAGGAACTACTAGTTTACTAGTAACATCCGTTAGATTAAATTGGGTAATAGCCTTAACCAAGTCAGCTTGGAAACAAGCAAATAATACAATTGCGGCAAGTGCAGCAGAACCAATTGCATAGCCCTTAGTAACAGCTTTAGTAGTATTGCCAACAGCGTCAAGCGGGTCAGTGATTGCTCTTACGCTAGCGTCCATTCCTGCCATCTCAGCGATTCCACCAGCATTGTCAGTAATCGGACCATAAGAATCAAGCGCCACAATTATTCCAGCCATTGACAGCATACTCATTGCAGCAACTCCAACACCATAAACTCCAGCCCAAGTATAAGTAAGTAAAATAGCAGCAACAATAACTAATATCGGCAATGCAGTCGCTTCCATTGAAACAGCTAAACCAGCAATAATATTGGTCGCGTGTCCAGACTCAGAAGCTGCAGCAATCCTGCGTACAGGTGCATATTCAGTAGATGTATAGTACTCAGTAATTACAACAAAGAGTCCAGTTAAAACTAAACCAGCTAAAGCACATAAAAAATAATTAAACGATGGTTTCTCAAAACCGACCATCATGTTTTTGGTAATAAAATAAAATGCAATTGCAGCAACAGTCCCGCTAACAATCAGTCCTTTGTAAAGAGCTTTCATTACATTCTCGTCTTCACCCAATTTCACGAAGAAATTACCAATAATAGAAGCAACAATTGCAGCAGCTCCCATCGCTAGTGGATAAAGTACTGGAGCTAAATTACCAGCCTCGATTTGATGAGGGAAAACTAAAACACCAAGAAGCATTACAGCCGTTGCAGTAACAGCATAAGTCTCAAACAAGTCAGCAGCCATTCCAGCGCAGTCACCTACATTGTCACCAACGTTGTCAGCAATTACAGCAGGATTGCGAGGATCATCCTCTGGAATTCCTGCTTCAACCTTGCCAACTAAGTCAGCACCAACATCAGCAGCCTTAGTGAAAATTCCACCACCCAATCTCGCAAAAACAGAAATCAAACTAGATCCAAATGCAAGTCCAACTAAAGAAGCTACATTCTCTTCAACGTTGCCTGGGTTAGTGATCATAAGGTACTGATAAAAACCAGCAACACCAAGTAAACCAAGACCAACAACAAGTAAACCAGTAACAGCACCACCGCGAAAACTCACATCAAGAGCATCCTTCATACTAATAGTAGCTGCTTGTGCAGTTCTGATATTTGCCTTGACTGAAACATTCATTCCAATAAATCCAGCCAAACCACTTAAAATCGCACCAACTAAAAATCCTATCGCCATTGTGGTGCCGAGGAAATAACCAATAAGGACAGCTAAAACTAATCCAACCATTGCCACTGTTTTATATTGGCGATTAAGAAAGGCCTCTGCACCATCTTGAATGGCGGCGGCTATCTCTTTCATAGCGGCGGTACCCGTGTCTAACTTATATATCCAAAATGCATATCCAAGTCCAAAAATTATTGCCAAAATTGCGGCTACTATTGCTATAACTACGATGTTTTCCATAAGCTTCTTAACTTTATCATATAAAAAATAATTCAAAAATCAAAATTTTATGAGTAATGAATAAGATAATACGGTCATCCTCAAAAAAAACAAATATTTTCTAAATCAAGTTCGAAAACTCGACTTAGAGTTATTATAAAGTGATACTAAAGGAACAAGTATATGACTTTAACGATTGAAGATACCCAAAGCAAAATGGACAAGGCGATAGAAGCACTCGAAAGAGAATTTCAAGCAATTAGAACTGGCAGAGCCAATCCCACAATACTTGATAGAGTTCAAGCAGATTATTACGGTAATCCAAGCCCAATAAAGGCAATGGCAAATATTAGTGTTCAAGACGGAAGAACAATAATTATTAATCCATTTGATAAATCTTCACTTAAGGATATTGAAAAAGCAATTAACGAAAGTGATCTTGGTTTAAATCCAAACAATGATGGCAACCGTATTATGATTAGCATTCCTGAACTTACAGGAGAACGCAGAAAAGAATTAGCTAAAACAGTTGGACAAGAAGCTGAAAAAGCCAAAGTATCAATTCGTAACGCTAGACGAGACGCAATGGATGGAATTAAAAAATCAGACGAAGGTTCTGAAGATGACAAAAAACGTCAGCAAGAAGAAGTACAAAAGCTTACTGACGATTTCATCAAACAAATTGAAGAAATGAGCAAGAAAAAAGAACAAGAGATACTAACAGTTTAAAACCATGAATAAAGATTTAAATATATACGTACTAATCAAGCAAGTGCCTGACACCAAATCGAAAGCTGGAGTTAACGCAGACGGTACTATTGATAGAGCCAAAGCTGGCAAGATGCTCAATCCCTTTGATGCATATGCAATGCAAGCTGCAATTGACGCTAAAGCAATGGGCGGCCCCAATTCTAAGATCACAGCTGTGACAATGGGTCCTCCACCAGCAATCGCAATTCTATATCAAGCTCTAGAGCACGGTATCGACAAATCATGCATACTTTCAGATCGTAAACTAGCAGCTTCTGATACTTTGGCAACTGCTTATGCTTTATCGCAAACTCTCGCCTACCTTCAAGAAAAAGACGGACCGGCTGATTTAGTATTCTGCGGATTGCAGACAACCGACGGAGATACAGCACAAGTGGGACCTGAGATTTGTGAACGTATGGACCTTACCCAAATCACATACTGTGAGGGTTTTGAAATTAGAAACAATTTGGTTCATGCACGCAAGGTGATCGAAGGAGGGGCGATGGAAGTCGAGGCTGACTTGCCAGCTTTAATTACAATTGCAAATAGTTACAATCGTCTAGAGCACAAGACATTTCGCGGGGCTAAGTTCGTTCAAGAAGTCAAACGTAATGAAGCAATGCAAAAACAATTCGTTGAAATAATTGACCTGGCTGACTGCAAAGCTGAAGACGCAAGATGTGGTCTACCTGGCTCACCAACTATTGTTTCAGCAACTTGGAAAATAGGAACGGTAGGTGGCAGTTGTAAAATGCACCAAGGTAAAAGCGCAGACCAATTAGTTAGTGAAGTAATTAACACAAACCAACAAACTATAAAGGAATATGCAAAGGCTTAAGGCTTTGCACTGGAGAATTTTAATGGCTAAAGAAGTACGAGCTCGTCAACATAGCCGTAACAACAAACTGGAAACTGTTGAATTAAACAGAATAGAGGCTATGTCTAGCCGGGCGCATAACAAAGGAAGTAGCGAAAGCATACTGGAGAATTTTAATGGCTAAGGAAGTATTGGTTATAGCGGAACAAGTAGATGGCATTATTGCCAACGTAACTCTTGAATTACTTGGAGAAGGAAAAAAATTAGCAAAGAAGCTAGATGCACCTCTTAGTTGTTTTATTCTTGGTCACAATATTGACAGCCAAGTAGACAGAGTAATTGCAGCAGGTGCTGACAAAGTCTACGTAGCAGATCATCCTGAACTTGCTGAATACAAAACACTTCCTTATAGACGTGTGATTATTGATGAGATCAACACTTGGAGCACACCACCGCATACTATGCTCATGGGTTCAACTACCTCTGGTAGAGACCTTGCTCCGCGCATCGCAGCCTACTTTGAAACTGGATTAACGGCTGATACTATCGAATTAGATATTGGACCTTACGAACACAAAGCCGGAGTGGATAAATCCAAAATCGGCTATTTCCCAGAATGTCTTTATGCAAACAGACCAAGTTTTGGTGAATCACTCAAGGCGCGCATCTTGGGACCATGGAAAGATCCACAAATGGCAACGATAAGACCAGGCGTATTTCCGCTTCCTGAGATGGTTTCAAAGCCCAGATCAGAAGTTACCAAAATCAAAAACGTAGAAATTAAGATACTAGACTCCGACAATAGAGTAAGAATCAGTAAAATCCTAAGAGAAGCAGGTAGCAAGATTGATATAACTGAAGCTGATGTAATTATTGCTGGTGGCTTTGGACTTGGTTCAATTGAAGGATTTAAATTACTTCAAGAACTTGCTGATTGTTTTGAAAACTCAGTTGTAGCAGCTTCACGCAAAGCTGTTGACTTGGGCTGGATCACTTATCCATATCAAGTAGGTCAAACTGGCAAAACAGTAAGACCAAAGATATATATTGCTTGCGGGATTTCTGGAGCATTGCAACACAGAGTTGGAATGCAAAAATCAGACTTGATTATTGCAATCAATAAAGATCCAGATGCAGCAATTTTTTCATTTGCTCACCACGGCATAGTTGGTGATCTATATCACGTAATTCCTGAAATGATTTCACAAATCAAAGCTAGTAAAAAGGAGCCCGCATTGGCGTAAAACAAGATGGCAACTAAAACACAAGACAAAATAGAACAAAACACTAATAAAAAACAAGAACCAATCACATATGATCTTGTACTAGTTGGTGGCAGCCCTTCCAACCTAACAATGGCTCACAGGCTTTGTGACTTGGCGAGAACTAAACCAGAGATGCATATCTCGGTGGCTATTCTTGAAAAAGCAGAAGAATTTGGTGCTCATATAGTTTCAGGTGCTGTAGTTAACAAAACTATTTTTGATAAGGTCTATCCTAATCATGTCGCTGATGGCATGCCAATAGAGTCCATTTGTAAAGAAAGTCATTTTTCTATTTTGAGCGAAAACGCCAAGTGGGATGTTCCTTCAGTTATTACTCGTGCTGCTTTGCCTGATTTTGTCAAAGACGGTTACTACGTGCTGACACTTTCAGCCGTTGTTGAATGGATGGCTCAAACTCTTGTCACTAAAGCAAATGAAATACCAAATATTACAGTTGATATGTTCCCTGGCTTTGCAGCTCACGAAGCAATCATTGAGGATGACAAGGTCATTGGAGTGCGTGTTGGCAAGACTGGTGATCCAGTCGAAGACAATGTATACGCCTCTATTATTGCATTTGGTGACAAAGGATTTTTGTCAAAAGATATCATTAAGCATTTTAATTTAGAAGGCAACCCACAGCTTTGGTCAGTTGGCGTTAAGGAGACCTGGAAACTAGCCGAGGAGACTCCATGCATGAAGGGCAAGGTTTATCATAGTCTTGGTTACCCAACACTAGATGGTACTCTTGGTGGTGGATTTGTTTATGGCTTAGATCACAAACGTCTGACTATTGGATTGGTGATTTCACTTGATTCCAAGAACCCCAATATTCATCCACAAAAACAATTACAAGAATACAAAAAACATCCTTGGTTACAAAAACTTCTCAAAGGAGCTGAACTACTTAATTATGGAGCGGCAGTTTTACCAGAAGGTGGTCTTGCTAGTCTTCCAAAACAGTTTCAAACTAATGGCTCATTATTACTTGGTGACGCGCTTGGCTTACTTGACATGAAATCATTAGCGGGTGTTGACAAAGCACTTGAGTCAGGCTATCTAGCTGCTCAAACGGCTTTCAATGCACTACAGACAAGAGATTTTTCTGCTAATAGTTTATCGACATATCAAGAAGATTTGATGCACTCCCCGTTCATGGACAAGTTCAAAGCTAACAAGTATTTCCGTAAAGCATTTTTGGATAACCCTGAACTTCTAAGTGAATTCTTACCTAAGTTCCTTAAAGGAATTGAACTAACTAACGTACCCTTGATTGGTGGCTTGCTTGGACCTCTTGTTGGAGCACTTATAGTTGGACTTTCTAGTCCAATTAAAGCTTTGGCACAGACCATTGATGCTGGAGTCAAAATGAATGCACCTGATGATGTGAAAGAAGAGATTGTTTACAAAGCTGGCTACAAAGCAATCAACCCGAACTTCTCTAAAGAACTAATTAAACGTAATCAGGGTAGACAGGAATTCGACAAAACTACCATCTACTCGCGTGAAGATGCTGTTTTCTATGCTCAAACTAAATACATTGAACATCCAGAACATATTGATGAATTTAGTGCTGACACTTGCTTGAAGTGCATCAATAAATATGATGCCGTCAAACTCGACGTACCTTGCGTCTCTGACTGTACTGCTGAAGTTCACAGACTTGATATAAGTGGAGAAGGAATCAAAGTCCACGGTATGTCACTAGAAAACTGTGTACAATGCCGCACTTGTGAATTGATTTGTCCTGAACAAAACCTAAGAGTTAACCCTGCTTATGCCGGTGCTGGTCCTGATTTTAGGGGTTTATAATCCATATTTTAATATCAGCATCTGGCTCGGCAGCAAAAGTACCCCACTCACCATTAGAACCATCAAATAATACGATATTTTTATCATCAGAGAAATCAAGATTGACTTTTCCTATAGAAACATCATCATAAAAATCACTAGTTTGAGAAATGAGGATTGTTTTACCAACTATTGTCTGTAATTTAATAAGTAACTCAGTCTCACCAGAACCAATAATTAAATCAGCTGTTCTCGTTGACTCAAGATCATCTCGCTGATCAAGCAGAGAATCTTTATTTTGCGCCAAAGACTCCTCTTCAATTCTATTTCTAATTTGCCACCTCAGTAGACAAAGAGTGCTAGAGTTCAACTCTGGTAACGTTTTATCAGAGCGAGTTTTAGCTTGAGTAGCTTCAGTATCAGGCAATAAATTACAAACTCTACCACTAGCTGTATTGTTATTCCTAATATGAAATAGTCGTTGATTCTCGCGATTAACACGTATTAATCTATTAATAGGGCTTTTAGTTCTTAAGCCACTAGCCACTTTTGATCTTCCAGCAGAAGAGCGTATATGCTTGAGATGATCTATTGTTGTTCTTGGCATTAATTTGAGCTACTCTAATCTTAAGGCAATATAAAGACATTAGCAAGACAATAGTCAAAATAGAGAAGGATATACTAGTCAGTTACTTGAAAAAGTTTCATAATACTTGACCAATGCGTAAATACCTGCTATTATTGTAAATATGAATAGAATTAATCAATTTAGATTCCATCCACTATTTCAACACGAGATTGACTCCCATCAAAATCCAGTGACAATTAGCTCTATTGTGGAGGTGCACAATCAAGGACCTCGTAAGTTACGAATAAATTATCAAGAATCAGGTAAATTAAATATTCTTGAAATATTTTTCACAAGTAATAGTATCAAAGGCAAGAAATACCCTGAAGCTCAGTTAGAGAATATTAAAATCAATGGTAAAGACGCAGAATTAAAGGCACTAAGCGATGTAGCTAAAACAGAAATTTACATTGCATTAAAACCAGAAAGGGACTCTAAAGAGGCAAAAAAATTAGCAGGAACACAACTTGATGATCCAGTGATTAGAGATCTTGCAACAACATACTTTGCTAAAACAACTAGAGTCCATCAGCAGATGAGTGATAATTCAAGTCAGCTTGCAAAATCATTAGCTAGCCGAGCAAGACTTTTAACAAGTATATAGTCTAATTATTGTCCAACTTTCTTCGTCAAGTAATTCTCAAACATCTGATTGACAGCAACTTGATCGGTTAATTTTTTGACTCTTGCTTCAACTGCAGCTTCATCACTTATGACTTGTTTCATTTGGGTATCTTTAACCATGTACTTGACTTTATTCATCAGCCCCTTTGCTGAAGTGGGTTCTAGCCCTTGTTCTTCTAAAGCAGTCTTGGCTTCTTGAAGTATTATTCTACGATTGTGTATGTTAGCAAGTTCATTTTGTCTAAGATGATTTAATGCCTGACTTTGCTTCTCTCGTTTTACGTGAACTTCATGGAGTTGTTTTTTCAAAGCTGTTTCATCTAATTTATCAATGTTGTCAACTTCAGCCTTGATCTGTTGAGCATTTTCAAACTTCGATAAGACCTTGGCATCTTTGAGAGGTTCAAGCCTTGGTTGAATGATCACGGCAGCAGCTTTTTCAACTATTTGCTTTTTGTGTTCTTTATTTTCTTTGTGTTTTTTGTGCTTGCGAGCAGATACAGGAGGCGCAGCACTAAAGGCTAATACAATAATCAAAACTAGATTAAATAATTTCATATTTTCATCCTAACACAAAAAAAAGCCCTCTTGGCATAAGAGGGCTTTTAAAACAAAGAAATTAATCCTTATAGAATATATCTTGAAATCAAGAACCAGGCATTGCCGTCATAGACAAATTCATACGCTTCTGTTGCTTGAAGAGTACGAGTTGAACCAGG
>JAQCFG010000009.1 GCA_027618255.1 Cyanobacteriota bacterium | reverse complement strand
TAGACTTGTTTCGAAAGTCAATATTATCCTAAAAGCAACACGCAACATTCGTTGCGGTTGCTACCTTTTTTCAGGCGACCTGTACTTCGAAACTTCGTTTCGAAACAGGTCTACGACTTTATCTTTGGTGGTGCAAGGCCATGACTGTTGGGAATATTGTTATTATGTCATCAGCCCAACATGAGCTTTTGCAACAGGCATGCTCTTTACTCAGTCAGAATAAATTACTTGAAGCTGTTACTAGCTTGGAGCAAATTGTTGCAGAAGAACCTTCTAATCAACAAGCTCTCTATTTATTAGGTCAGACTTTAGCAAAATTGAAACAATGGCAGAAAGCTATCCCTGTTTTACAAAAAGTTGTTGCATGCGACTCTGCTAATGCACATGCTTGTTATTGCTTGGCTTATTGTTTTGAAAGTATTAAAAGCTATGCAGAAGCGATGACTCTTTATAAGCAAGTTATTCATCTTGATATAGATTATTGGAAAGCATATACGAGAATCGCTAATATTTTATTGAGTGACACACAAGAGTCTTTAGCCATCAAGTATTTAGTAGAAGCAGAGAAAATAAATGGACCAGACTTAGATACTTATAAGGCTTTTAGTCAAGCTTACCAGCGGCTTGGTGTTTATGATATGGCTTATCAATATTGTGAGCATGCTTATGACATGACTCCCCATAAGGATTTGCTCGCGGTTTTGATTTTCTTATCGCATTATAATCCAAATAAAGGCTTGGTTGATTTTAGGGAGCTGGCTGAAGAATATAATGCCAAGTTTTTAAGTGGTAAAAATTCAAGCTATGAGCATTCACAAAGGAAAATAAAACCAAAAATAAGACTGGGATTTGTCTCGGCTGATTTTCGTAACCATCCGGTTTCTAGTTATTTGATTAGTGTGTTTAAGTCAATTAACAAGGAAGATTTTGAAATATATCTTTATTATAATGGAGAGAAGGTGCAGGAGCAAACTGAGCTATTGAAAGAGCTGGCAGATAGTTTTAGTTTTGTAAAAGAGCTAGGGGATGAGCAGCTTGCTGATCAGATTTTTGCTGAAGAGATAGATATATTGTTTGATATGAGCGGGCATACATCAGGAGAAAGACTCGGGGTTTTTAAATTAAAACCTGCTCCTATACAAATCACTCACCATGGCTATTTTGGAACTTTGGCTATTCCTGAGATCGAACATATTATTGCAGATGACTACTTGATTCCGAAGGAAGAAGAGAAATATTTTAGCGAAAATATTATTCGCCTTAAGTCATTTACACATGCAGATTTGTATGCAGTGTCAGATGATCAGAGTCAAGCACCATGCCTGAGTAATGGCTATATTAGCTTTGCTGGAATGAATTCAGTGCGTAAAATATCTAAAGAGGTTATAGAGACTTGGGCTGAGGTGATGAAAGCAGTGCCAAATTCAAAGATACAACTGGATTCAAGGACTTTAACTTTGGATGCAAATAAAGAGTATTTTTATAAGGTTTTTGAAGAAGCTGGCATAAAGAGATCTAGGGTTATTATAGAATCTAGCTTAGAAAGAGCTGATTACCTGTCAAACTTTCACAAAGTGGATTGTATGCTTGATACTTTTCCTTTTGGTGGTGGAACTTCAGCGCTTGAAGCTTTGATGTCAGGAGTTCCTGTTTTAACTATTGAAGGAGATCGTTGGGTTGCTAGAATGGGAGCTTCTATTTTGAAAAATATTGGACATGAAGAACTGATCGCTGAGAATAGAGAGCAGTTTATTCAGAAGGCAGTTGAACTCGCTGAAAATACCGAGAGGATTGCTGCTTATCGAACTAGTTTACCTGCAGCCCTTAAGAAATCACCACTTAATATAGAGTCTTTTGTTAGAGATTTTGAATTTAATTTAAAAGAAGTTTATTCGAAGCTTAATCTTTAAAACTTGTTATGCTCAATCTGATCTAGTTTGTATCTATTTCGATGATAATCCTGGCTGCCGACATGGTGAGTGAATTCATCTGGGATTCCTATTCGGTTTAGTTTACATGCTTTGCCTGAGTCAGCAATAATTTCAGCAATCGCAGAACCCAGGCCACCAATGATATTGCCTTCTTCAATACTATAAATCTTCACTCCTTCGTGAATTAGTTTGAGAATTAATTCTTTGTCGATTGGTTTAACTGTGTGCATGCTGATTAGATATGGATTTTGTCCTTGAGCTTGCATATCTTCAAGATGTTTTTTGCCGATACTTAGAGCATTGCTAGTCGTGATTATTGCTAGATCTTTTCCTTCGTTTAAAACAACCGCTTTGCCAATGGTGATTTTGGTATTTTCTTTGTGATAAAAAGGCTCTTTATTTCTTCCTATCCTTATATACATTGGGCTAGGGTCTTGGGCGCTTTGTTCTAGAATTGCTTTAGCTTCTATATTATCTCCTGGGCAAATTACTTTCATATTGGGTAGTGAGCGCATTAATGCAATGTCTTCAATTGCATGATGAGTTGCACCAGCTGCTCCATATTCAAAACCAGCACCAATGCCGATGATTTTGACATTGGTGTTCATGTAGGCAACATCAAGCCTGACTTGCTCGTAGCAGCGCATGGTGATAAACGGTGTAATGCTATAGGCATAGACCTTATAGCCAGACAGAGCAAGCCCTGCAGCAAGGCTCACGGTTGCTTGTTCTGTGATTCCAGTGTTGATAAATCTGTCTGGAAACTCTTTGGCAAAAGGTTCTATGACATTAAAGCCCATGTCTGCTGTAATCAAGAAGATCTTCTCATCTTTGCGAGCAAGTTCGATTAAAGTATTAATGAAAGTAGCTCTCACGAAAGTTCCTCCGTCATTGCAAGCCCGAAGGGCGAAGCAATCCAGAAGGAAGTTCGGTTTCTATTTGGTCTGGATTGCTTCGCTTTGCTCGCAATGACAAATCTCATTTCAGTTCCTCCAGCGCTTGTTCTAGCTGCGTGTCATCTGGCGACTTATAATGCCAAAGCAATTGATCTTCCATAAAACTTACTCCTTTGCCTTTTACGGTATGAGCAATTATCGCTTTTGGCCTTGAACTTGGTTTTATCAGTGCAGCCTCAATCTCTTTTAAATTATGTCCATCAATTTCTACTGTGTCCCAGCCAAAACTTGCCCAGCGCTCTGCTAGATTAGTTTGGTCAATAATATCATTGGTTCTACCAAAGGATTGTATTTTATTAAAATCAATTATTAGTGTAAAGTTGTTTAAACCAAGACTTGGTGCGAGCATTGCTGATTCCCACACGCTACCTTCGTTGCATTCACCGTCACCGATGATACAGAACACACGCTGCTTGCTATTCTTGCGAGCTAAGGCAAGACCGAGAGCAACAGGAAAACCATGCCCAAGCGAACCTGCCGAGACTTCTACCCCCGGACAGCTTTCTCTATCTAAGTGTCCAGGCAATTTGCCATCATTAATACAATAAGTCATCAAGTCATCAATTGGGAAATAGCCTCGGTGCGCGAGTGTGGCGTAGAGACCAGCACTACCATGCCCCTTACTCAGTACAAAAATATCTCTATTTGGATCTTGAGGATTACTCGGATCTATGTTCATTGTTTTGAAATAGAGAGTATAGAGAATCTCAATCATTGAGAAGGCTGCACCGATATGCGAGACGCCAGCGTTGTGGACCATTTTGACAATTGATTTGCGAATTTCTTTGATTGTTTTTATGTCTTCCATGACGTTATTGCAAGCCTTTGAAGGAGGGTAACAATCTCCTTAACTTATAGCTTGTAAGTTATAAAATACCTTTCGATAGTTTCATAAGGAGATTTAATCACTTCGATCCATTTAATAGCACCATCTTCTTCGATCTTGCGCAAGGCTGATCTTTGAATCTCTCTCATCCCTAGATTTTCATAGAGCTTAAGAGCTTTAGGGTTATTTGAAAAAACTCTTAGATAAATATCTTTAAGCTCAAGTTCTTCTTTACAAAGATCGATTAATGCTTGGCAGGCTTCTTGCATAATACCTGGTGAGCCGCTTTCACCTCTAACTATATTATCTAATTCGCAAAATTTTTGACTTAAGTCAAATCTAAATAGCCCGACATGACCAATTCTTTGACCTTGTTTGTTATGCACCCAAAACAGCACCCTGTCGGTGGTCTTGAGAACGCCGTTCTCAAGCCAGCGCTTGGTACCATCTTCAGTTACTTTGAACTGAGCTGGGAAGGCATCCTGGGCAGCTTCGCGCCACTTAGCTAGTAGTTTAATATCTGCTTGATTATTTAGTGATTCAGTTGTAACTGGACTTAGATAACCCTGAGGAATTTCGATTTCTAAACCAGGATCTTTTTTCCAGTTGGCTATTTTGGTTTCAGTTTGTTTTTTAAACGCTAGGTAGCCATGAGGCTGGATATTAGCGCATTTACCAATTCCTGACCCCAGTAGGTCACGTATATGAGCACAGACATAATCTATTTCTTCTTCCGTCCTAGCGTGCCCGCTTGGTAAATTGATACCGCGCATTGGAACTGAGTAGGCAACAGGGTTTTCAGCTTTGTTGAACATCGGGAAAGAGCTCATTGGATAGAACATTGGCCGGCTATCGATCATGCGTTCTTTAAGCTTGAGCATAAATTCATCACGCGAGAATTTAATTTGCTGACCTAAAACGATCGAACTCATCCAGTAGATATTTCTAGTCTCTGGTCTTTCTATGTTGAGACTAAGCTCATCAATATCACCAAGTCTTTCTTGATACCAAGCAAAAATCTGACGTTTTTGAGCAACGATTTCTTCAACCTTTTGCATTTGTGCAAGTCCAATTGCTGCTTGCACATTAGACATCTTGTATTTGTAACCAATTGCAAGATTGTATAGTGCTTTGTTTGGATCTCTACCATGATCATTAATAAACCAGGCTTGTTTTTTAAGTTCCTCATCGTTAGTGACCAAGAAACCACCTTCACCAGTCACCACTGCTTTAGCTCCTTGGAAGCTAAAAGCCGCTGCATGACCGAGATTGCCGGTTTTTTTGCCTTTGTAGATAGTGCCAATTGATGGCGCCCCGTCTTCCAAAATAAAAAGATTGTGTTTTGCAGCTAAGTCCCAAATCGGTTCCATCACCACAGGTTGACCATAAAGATGTACTGGAATTATTGCTTTAGTTCTAGCTGTGATATGTTTTTCTAATTTACTTGAATCCATCACCCAGCTATCTGCCTCAATATCACAAAAGACTGGAGTCGCTCCGGTATAAACAACTGCTGCAGCTGTTGCAATCCAGCTAGTTTCAGGGACTAGTACTTCATCACCGGGTCCAATTCCTTTAGCAAGTAAAGCAAGATGCAAAGCTCCAGTGCAGCTTGAAGTTGCAAAACCATGATCAACCCCAATATATTTTTTAAAGAGATTTTCAAAATCACGCAGGTAATCACTATGGTGATGATTCCAGCCATTAAGCGCTGCGTCAGCAGCATAATTGACTTCTCTATAATCAATATGAGGACCTGCTGTAAGAATCAGATCTTGGCTAAGCCCGAGTTTGGTTTTTTCCATAGTAGTTATATGGATACTTTGATCCATAATTACATTATTCCCGAATCTTACTGGTCTATTCGATTGAATCATTTAAGATAATCCTTATCTCTGCCAGCCTTGATTAGAAGTTTCGTAGGATTCGAGTGCAGTGGGGAGTGTAATTTTACTTTAGACTAGTCAAAGATTTTGACAAAATTCGTTTTGAAAATCTAAGACGGCTGCTTCAGATTTTTAGCTTGAAGCTTATCACAAAACGAATTTCCCGAAAAATGGCTTCGGCGACGTTTCACACAAGACTTGGTCACATTTTTTGAAAGTAAATTCTGCCACGCAACGCAGAATTTACTTTCAAGCTATAAAACGCCTCCAGGCATTTTCTCGGATAAATTGTTTTGTGCATAAGCTTCTTAAGACTCGCGTATAATCTAATGTCAATAAAGAATCACTTCGAAGTATTTTCGGCAGTAAAATCATGAATACTCTTGATCATATGATCTAGATCTTTTTTGTTAAGCCCTGGCCAAGTACCAATCCAAAAACATTGTTTCATTACAACGTCAGAGTTTGGCAAAAGTGCATAATGCTCTTCTTGAAGATCTTTGCTTTCAAGTAATTGAGAGTCTCTAATTCTTAGTTTGAAATTAGTCGTGCGGTAGGCTGGTTGTCTTAAAATGTTGCCTGCAAAAACTTGCCTAGTGCCGATGCGTTTTTCTTCAAGGTATTTAGTAAGCTCTATTTTATTAAAAGGCGCTGAGTCTTTTACGGTAATTGGAAAACCAAACCAACTTGGGTTTGCGTTCTCTACAGCGTAAGGAAGTATCAAGTATTCTTCGAGATCCTTGAGACCATTGTGAAGATAGTCAAAGTTATCAATTCTTGCTTGTACAAACTCGTCTAGCTTGTCGAGCTGAGCTAGCCCGCAAGCTGCTTGCCAGTCAGTGATCTTCAGATTGTAACCAATATGAGAATAGATATATTTATGATCATAGCCTTTTGGTAGTGCGCCCATTTGAAAACCAAAACGATTATTGCAAGTATTGTCTTTGCCAGGCGGGCACCAGCAATCACGTCCCCAATCTCTATAAGACATGATGATTTTATTTAAGAGCGGATCGTTTGTGAGCACTGCGCCGCCTTCTCCCATCGTTATATGATGAGCAGGATAGAAGCTAAGTGTTGAGATATCACCAAAGCTACCTGTGTATTGCCCTAGATACTTGGAGCCAAGTGCGTCACAGTTGTCTTCCACTAACCAAAGATTGTGTTTCTTGCAGAGTGCTTGGATTTTTTCTAGCTCATAAACATTACCTAAAGTATGTGCCACAAAAATTGCTTTGGTTTTGGGACTAAGTGCTGCTTCTATTTGACTATGATCAATATTGTTAGTGCCAAGTTCTACATCAATAAAGACAGGCACTAGATTGTTTTGAATAATTGGATTGACAGTGGTAGGAAAACCAGCAGCTACTGTAATTACTTCATCACCTGGCTGCAGTGCTCTGTCACCGAGTTTGGGGGAAGTGAGCGCGCTTATTGCAAGTAAATTAGCAGAAGAGCCAGAGTTGGTAGTCAGTGCATAACGCAGTCCAAGATAGTTTGCTAATTTTTTTTCAAAAGCGTCATTGAAGCGACCAGTTGTCAGCCACATATCAAGTGAGGCATCGATCATATTAGAGAGTTCTTGATTACCTAATACTTTGCCTGATACCGGAGTGTAGTTTTTGTTACGAGATTGTGGTTTATAAACCAAATAAAAATATAAGCTCGTGAGAGCTTTAATAATCGCGCGTAAAAATGAGTCAAGCAATGACATCTAGATTCATTATTCCCAGTTAGAAACTAAGCTTCTTATTTTGATTGCCTTGCAATAGCGTATAGTAAACCAATAAAAATTTCCTCGCATTTACAAAGCTCCTCTCCGATTCGGCGCAGCTGCTGTGGCAAAACTTTATTGGTTTACTATATTACTCCTGAAGGGCATTCTTAAATAATACTCTTGTTCTAGTGAACTTGACTGTGTGAAGTCCTTCTTAAGGCATCTTCAAAGCTTGCAAAGCGCCTCTTATGATAGATCTTGATTTGCTCGAGACTAAAGGCTTGAATAGCTTCAGGATTTTGATAAAACTCTTTGTACCAATCTACCGTCATTCTCAAGTTCTCTTCTATAGATAGTATTGGACTGTAATTTAATTTGCGCACAGCTTTTTGAATATCTAATTCAAGGTATTTTGCTTCATGGACATGCTCGCCCTTGTCTACTTGATATTCACCCTGACCCCAATCCCCTATTAGTTTTTTGACAAGCTCTTCGACATTGATGACAGAGTCATGTCTTGGTCCGAAGTTCCATGCTTGCGCGTAGGTTCTTGGATCTTGATTGAGTTTGATAGCTAGTTGCATATATCCAGAAAGAGGTTCAAGAACATGCTGCCAAGGTCTTGTTGCATATGGATTTCTAATCACTATAGTTTTCTTGCTTTCAAGTGCTTTGATACAATCTGGGATTAATCTATCTTCAGACCAGTCGCCACCTCCAATGACATTCCCTGCTCTAGCGCTAGCTAATCCAATTCCTTGCTCTTTAAAAAACGAATTGCGATACGACGCTGTAACTAGCTCTGTAGCTGCTTTACTAGAGCTATATGGATCATAGCCACCAAGTGGATCATCTTCTCTAAAAGCTAGACCGTAGTCTTGGTTTTCATATACCTTATCAGTAGTGATATTGATCACAGTGCGCACCGAGTCACAATGACGAACTGCTTCAAGGAGGTTGACTGTACCCATGACATTAACTTCATAAGTCTCTCGCGGATTTTTATAAGATCTTCTTACTAGTGGTTGAGATGCCATATGGAAAACAATCTCTGGCTGTTCTTTTTGTATAACTTCGTTGAGCTTTGCATAGTCCCTAATATCACCGATATAGTGTTTTATTTTCTTTTCAAGCGATAGCGCCGTGAATAAATTAGGATGAGTCTCAGGTTCAAGTGCATATCCGGTTATATTTGCGCCAAGCTCTGTTAACCAGAGGCTTAGCCAAGAGCCTTTAAAGCCAGTGTGACCAGTGATTAAAATCTTTTTGTCTTTGAAGAAATTAAAATACATCTTGTGAGTTTTTGTTTTTGATTTGATTGAGGGGATCTTTACAGATAAACATAGCTTTGGTCTTTGCTCTCAGTGAGTTTCTAAGCCAAGGAGCGTTTCCATCCTTGCAAAGCTCTTCAAGTTTGATTTTATCTCTTAGTGTATCCATTGGTTGCCAGAAGCCTTCATGCTTGAATGCTTGTAGTTGAGATTCTTGAGCTAGTTTTTCAAGAGGTTCTCTTTCCCAGATGCAATTCTCGCCTTCTCCGATATAGTCAATCACTTTGGGATTGACTATGAAAAATCCAGCGTTGATGTAGCTACCGTCACCTTTGGGCTTTTCTTGAAAGCTCGCTACTTTGTTATTTTCTCCAAACTCTAAAGCGCCAAAACGTCCTGCAGGAGCGACGGCTGTAAGAGTTGCTAATTTGCCATGAGCTTTATGAAACTTGATTGATTCAACAATGTCCACGTCTGACACACCATCACCATAAGTGAGACAAAAATCTTCATTTCCTAAATACCGAGTAACTTTTTTAAGTCTGCTGCCGGTCATAGTTTCTTCACCGGTATCAACTACTGTGACTTTCCATGGTTCACATTGATGATTGTGGATGATTAAGTCGTTGTTTTTAAGATCAAAAGTAACATCTGATCTGTGCATAAAATAATTTGCAAAGTATTCTTTGATCATATAGCCCTTATAACCAGCACAGATTATAAATTCATTGATTCCATAATTAGAATAGATTTGCATTACATGCCAAAGAATTGGCTTGCCACCAATTTCAACCATTGGCTTGGGCCTCAAAATTGTTTCTTCTGTAATGCGAGTACCAAGCCCACCAGCTAGAATTACTGCTTTCATACATAGAGTAGACCCGCAACTAGATTGTCTTTGGCTCAATCTTTGGTATTAAATTAGGTTATTTGGGCTAGATTCTCTAGTCTAATTGAGAGTCTTGGCATTAGACATCCTGCAAAACCCCGTTTTGCTAGTGATGTCGCTTTAAAAAAGGTCGCAACCGCAACGAATGTTGCGTTTGCTTTAAGGACAATTCCGACTTTTGCAGTAAGTCTATTAGGTTGCTTCGTCGCCTTCGGCTTCTGACAATGACGATTCTTTTAGGTCTTAATAACGGGTTTTGCCTTAAATTTGGGCTCTCTCTCGCCTCATCCAAGGAGCAACCCTCGCGAATCAGCAAAATCTCAACACTTCGCTCACGAGCTCCTTGGTTTTCGGCTATGTTCGAATAAATCTCTCTGTCGTAAAGTACGATGACAGACCACAAACCAAAACACCAGTCAGTGAAAGGATTATATAAATTACACCAAGGTCAGCACCAGAATCAAAATTGAAGGTCACTGGCATAATTGTCTTAAATGAGCTTTGAAATGAGTTCCATACTACTTTTTGTAAAACAAAGAGCGGCGCAATTGCCAGCAAGGAAGCTGCTAGCCCGTAAAAGATACCATGAAAAATAAATGGACCACGAATAAACCAGTCATCAACACCAACAAGACGTAGAATCTCTATTTCAAGTGATCTGCTTTTGATTACTAGTTGGATAGTATTAGAAACAATAGTGATGGTACCAACAGCAAGTATCAAGGTGATTAAGACACCAAATGAAAATAGAATATGGCGTACTCGTTCTAATCCATTAAATAATTCAGGGGCGTAACTAATTTGCTCAATGCCTGGAAGTTTTTTGACTTCGGCAATTACTTTTTGTAGGTCTTCTGGGTGACGAATGTTGACGTGAATAGTGTTGGGTAGCGGGTTACCTGCTACGTCACTAAACTGAAACTTGGTGCGGAAGCGTTCCCAGGCAACATCTTTTGTGATGATTTCTACTTTATCTACATTGGGATTTTTGCTGATTTCAGTTGCAATTTCTTGAGGTCCAGCTGAATCTAATAGGTAGATAGAGAATTCAAGTTGGGTATCCAAGTTTTGAGATATTTGTTTAATTGAAGAATTCAGTTGCAGTACCCCACCAAATAGGGCAAGGGCAACAGCCAAGATACTTACTACGACTAGGTTGGAGACTCCACCCGTTCTGATGCTATTTATCGCTTCTTGAAGCGTTCTCCAGACTATTCTTAGTTCTTTCATCTTCTTAGTTGTGCAAAATTGTGATTATTGGTTGTCGGTCCAATGTCACTAACGACCTGACCTTTGTCGAGGGTAATAATTCTTTTACCAAAACTCTCTACTATATGTTGGTTATGAGTACTCACGAGTACTGTGGTGCCGCGCTCTGCGATTCTTGAAAGCAAATTGAAAATCTCGAGACTGGTTGACGGATCTAAGTTGCCCGTTGGCTCATCGGCAATAACGAGTGGAGGTCCTTGGACGATGGCTCTTGCGATACCCACACGTTGCTGTTCACCACCGGAAAGTTCGCTAGGTAAATTAAAAGCTCTCTCTAATAAACCAACTAATTTAAGTGCACCAGAAACACGTTTTTGGATTTCGTATTCCTCTGCGCCAAGACCTCTAAGCGCGTAGGCAACATTTTCAAAAGCTGATTTGTTTGGCAATAATTTAAAATCTTGAAATACGATTCCCATTCTTCTTCTCAAATAAGGAATTTTGGCATCGGATAAAGAACTAACATCAATATTGCCAATTATTATATTGCCGGTTGTCGGCCTTTCTTCACGATAAAGTAGCTTCATGAGTGTGGATTTGCCGGCACCGCTTGAACCAACTAAAAGAGCCATCTCGCCAGATTTTATATCCAGGTTGATTCCATCAAGAGCCTTGATTGTGCCGTATTGTTTGCTAACATTCTTTAATTTGATCATTCTACTTGTCCTGAAATGCCCAATAGCTGCGTTACGCTCATTTTTGTAAATCCTCATTGACGGCTCAGTCAACTGCGGTTTACAAAAATAATCAAGCCTTGCTCTTGAACATTTCAGAACAAGTAGTCTATTAGACAGGCTACATTATAGCTTAGGTATTTGCTTTAAATTTTGATTTTACAATTGGAAAAAGTATTAACACATTAATTAGGCTGATTATTGTAGTTGATATAGCAATACCGTTGAGCCCGAGCCAATTGACCATGACTATATTTAGAGGAATTTTAAGAGCGATACTAATTAACATTACCAAAAAAGGTGATCTGGAATCACCAAAGCAATAACAAATTCGAGCAAAACTATCTTTAATTACGTAAGGGATAATTGAAATGCAGAGGTAGAAAAATAATGAACTGACCATTGCTGTTGAATGAGCATCAAACTCGCCTCTTTCAAAAAGTAGACGAATGATTTTTTCTGACCAAAACATTCCAACTAGAGTTGCGGGAATACAGAGCAAGGTGAGTATGCCAATTGCTTTTTTGAGTAGGCGTTTGACTTCATCTAATTTAATTTCCTTCACTAGTTCTGTGATGCGTGGGAAAAGTGGAACTAGAAATGCAGTGAGTAAAACTCCAAGCGGTAATTGAATCAGACGATTAGCCAAAATTAAGGCTGTCCAGCTACCTTCCTCAAGTCCCTTGCAAAAGAAACTATCGACAAAAACCATTGCTTGAGCGAGTCCTGTGCTAAACAGAGCAGGAATTAGTATTGTACTGTAGTGGTCATTCTTGGGTTCTGCTTCTTGATCTTTATGTTCTAATAAGTTGGAGCGTACTTTGATTAGTCCGGGAATTTGGAAACCCAATGAAAGTATGCCACCGAGACTAGTACCGATTGCAAGAGCAATTCCGTTTGCGATATCTCCCATCAACAGTACAGTTGCAATTAATGCAATATTGACAACGGCTGGAGCTAGTGAGGGTTCAACGTAACGCTTGTAGCAGTTGAGTATGGCAAAGACGATTCCGATTGGACCACAAAGAATTATCAAGGGTAATAAAATATCAATATTGAGCTGAGTGATTTGCATGTACTCAATTTTGTCTTCATCTATAAAAAACTTGAGCAAAAAGTCTTTGTATAAAAAGAGTACAAAAGCAATTGCTGTAAGTGCTAGAGTGGTTTTGACTATGATGCTTTTGATGAAGTCCCAAGTTGCTTTGTTTTGTTTGAGCTTCGGCAATGTTGCAACGACAGAACTATAAAAAGGACCACCGATAGTTCCAAAAATAATAAAGAAGTTGCCAGTAAATAAATATGCGAGGTTGAATGCATCAGCCATCATTGAAGTGCCAAAGTAGTTTGCGATTACTAAGTCTCTCGCTAGTCCTAGCAATTTACTAAAGACTGTGAGAATTGCAACTAGTGTCGCGATTTTAAACATTAGCTGTTTTAGACACTCGCTTTCTTCAGCTCTTCAGCAAAACTTGCATGAGGCTTTTCGGATTCTTCGGTCATGCTGCTACTGTATCCATCTAAGCAAGCAAGCCCTGGAAGGGTTTTGCCTTCAAGAAATTCAAGTGAGGCACCACCACCAGTACTGATGTGGGTAAGTTGGTTTTTGCTAATACCAAATTTCTCAAGTGCAGCAACTGAGTCGCCGCCACCAACGATAGTCGTACCGCCCTTGCTTGTGAGTTCAACTAAAGCCAAGGCCACTGCTTTGGTTCCGTTTTCTAGAACATCATATTCAAAAACACCCATAGGACCATTCCATAAGATCGTTTTGGATTGAGTTACAATTTTGACAAACTGTTTTACAGACTCTGGTCCAATGTCCATACCTTGCCTGTCTTGAGGGATTTGATTTGAAGCACAAATTTGAGTTTCGATTTTGTCACTAGTTTGATATTTTTCAAAAATATTTTCAGCACTGGTAGTTTTGTTGTCTGTTGGTAGGATGATTGCAGTATTGAACTGATCAGCCAGGCTTAGTATCTCTCTTGCTGTATCAAGATGATCATCTTCACAAATACTTTGTCCAATTTGACCGCCTTGTGCTTTGAGGAAAGTGAATGCCATGCCACCACCAATAATAATGGTATCTACTTTGGGTACAAGTTTCTTGAGAACTGAGATCTTCGAACTAACTTTGGCACCACCAATGATAGCCGTGAACGGTCTTTCCGGATGGTTTAACTTAGAACCGAGCATTTCAACTTCTTTGTACATTAAGAGCCCAGCAACTGCAGGACTTAGGTAGCTGGAAACTGCTTGGGTACTAGCATGAGCTCTATGAGCCGCCCCAAAAGCATCATTGACATAAAGATCAGCAAGCTCGGAAAGCTCTTTGGCAAAATCTACATCGTTGGCCTCTTCTCCTGGATAAAAACGAATGTTCTCTAATAATGCAATCTCAGAATCTTTCATTGCTTTGGTTTTAGCAACAAGGTCTGTACCAGTCGCTGTATCAAATTTGATTACTGGTCTAGCTAGTAATTCTGAAAGCTTTTTTGCAATAGGATCAAGTCTGAGTTTTTCAACTACTAGACCATTGGGTCTGCCGAGATGCGAAACCAGGATTACTTTAGCGTTGTTTGCAATTAGGTATTTGATAGTCGGCAGCGCAGCTACAATCCGGCTGTCATCTGTAATCACTCCATCACGCAGTGGGACATTAAAGTCCACTCTGACTAATACTCTTTTGGAGCTCAGCTCATTTTTACCTAGGTCTTTTATTGTTTGTACCATTATGTGTTAGAGTTTTTCGATCCAGTCAACAGTGCCTATTGAGAGCTTTTGAAGAATTACTGGGAATTCTAAGCCTTCAAGGCTAGCTTTGTCTTCTGGTAATTTAAGACCGATTTGGTTTTCAATGACATTTTGTTTTTTGTCTAAATAAAGTAGTCTTGGAAAAGATGATATTGATAATTCATCATGAAATTGATTAGTGTAGTCATAAATCCAGTCTGCTTTGATATTCTTATTTTTTTGGAATTTGGTTTTGAATTCTTCAGCGTTGGCATGTGCGCCATCAAGAGCAATAATAATTTGTGGTTTGGTTTTGATTTTTTGACTATTCATAATTGCTAGTAGTGATTCACAGAATACACAGCCTGGTTTAACCATGATTATCACTGAACTTTTGTTATTAATTACTGAACTTAAATCAACAACTTGCAAGTTGCTGTTTTTCACTTTGATTTTGGCAAAGGCTTCTGTTAGGTTGTCACCAACTTTGATTTCTATCGGCTCAGCAGCTAGTTCAGTTTTTACAGCTTCGGCTTCCTGCGGTGGATTTTCCGCTTTGAGCTGGGAGCGGTTGCAGGCTTGTAAAAATACAAAGACTATGACTACAAAAACTAATCTAATTTTGTTCATGCTTTTATTATATAATAGAAGGACGGAGATCTTTCAGAATGCCTTATTTTACTGCTTATAGTTTATTGCTCTTATTGATTGTAAACAGCTCTTATTTGAGTTATAAGTATATTAATTTCTATTTTGGCGGTAATTTATTGAATAATCTCAATTGTACTGATGGTTGCGATTCTGTGATGATGTCACAGTATGCGATGCTCTTCGGTATCCCGGTTCCTGTTTACGGTTTAGCTTTCTTTATAGCTTTGACTATTGCTTTTGTATTGTTTCAAAGAGGAATTCTCCAGCATATCGTGATTGATCTAGCTGTTGTCACAGGGCTCTTAGCAGCTTCTGTGTTCCTTTATATACTTTATTTTCAACTACATATGATGTGCAAGTTTTGCTTAGCCTCTCATATACTTACAGCGCTTTTTGCTGTAAATTATTTTGGAACGATTCGTAAAAGAGCTTAATTAAGCAAAGACTCAACTTTTTTGGTCAAGATTTCAGGTGCTATTGCACCAAGCTTTTCTTCTAAGAGCTCACCTTGACTGTTATAAAACAGAGTATCCGGTACTCCACCTTGTTTGGTTCTATATTGTCTAGCTAGTTCTGCGCCACGTTTGGTGTCAATGTCGATATAGAAAAAATTAATTTCTTGTTTATATTTTTCCTGGAGGCTTCTAAATGTGGGAAACATCTTCTTGCAATAGCCACACCAGTTGGCATAAAACATAATTACAGAAGGCTTTTTTTCACTAGTTATTCTGGCAGTTACGTCTGTTTTGGCTGTCTCTGAGCTCTTTACACTGTTATTACAACCAAAGAGCACCGCAAATAAACATAGTAAGACAAAATATCGCATTTATAGAATTCTATCATTGATTATCGAGTCATAATCAGTCAATACAATGTTGTTGCGCTATCAACGCCGGGTCGTAACGGTGTAACGAAACCTTACACCGTTACGACCCGATGTTGATAGGGGTATAATGAGCAGGATGCAAGTAACAGTAACAGAGAAAGACGAAAACAATATGGCGACTATCAATTTTGAAACGGAAGCCGGTATTGCCAAAGATGCTTATAGTAGAACACTTAAGGCTTTAGCCAAGGACTTAACTATCAAGGGTTTCCGCAAGGGTAAAGCACCAACGAAAGTAGTTGAAGATCATTTTGGTGCTGATCGTGTCAGAGCTGAAACTGTGAATAATAAATTCTTATCCAATTTATTTGATCAAGTATTTAAAGAACAAGACTTGAATGTGGTGAACATAGCTCAAGTGAGCAAAGTTGAATTTGATAGCCCAGAGGCTTCAATTAAAGTAGAAGCAAAGATTGAGCTTTTCCCTGAAGTTAAAATGGCCGATTATGCCAAATTTAAATTAACAGTGGACGTGCCTAAATTCGATATTGAAGCTCAGTATGCTGATACGCTTAAGAGATTAACTAACCAGCAATCGACTTATAATGAGTCAGATAAGGCTATTGTATTGAGCGATGAAATTATTCTTGATTTTGACGGTTCTTTCAAAAATGACGCTGGTGAGTTTGAACCAAAAGCTGGAATGAAATCAGAAGGTTT
Source organism: Cyanobacteriota bacterium (assembly GCA_027618255.1). Lineage (NCBI taxonomy): Bacteria > Bacillati > Cyanobacteriota > Cyanobacteriota bacterium. Next base: position 29,750 of record JAQCFG010000009.1, on the reverse strand, counting down.
TCAAACAATTGTTGAAGCCGGTAGGTTTATTGATAATTTCTTAGAACAAACAGTTGGTATGAAAGCTGGTGATGAAAAAACAATAGACGTTAAATTTCCTGATCAATACCATGATCCAGAACTTGCAAGTAGAGATGCAAAATTTAAAGTCAAAATTCAAAAAGTATCCAAAGCTACTACGCCAGAACTTAACGATGATTTTGCTAAAAACTTTGGCATTGAAACAATGGATGAACTAAGTACTAAAATCAGAGAAGAAGTAACCAAGATGAGTGAACAAACTCGTAAGGGAATTACTAGTGAAGCGATAATCACTGAGCTACATGCTCAATCAACAGTCAAGATCTCTGAAGCGATGGTTTCGCGCGAGCTTGAAAATGATATTGCAACACTTCAATATCAAAACAAGTGGGATGAAGACAAGGTCAAAGACTATATGAGTTCGATGGATCGTGAAGCTGAAATGGACAGAGCACGTGGCAAACTTGAAAAAAGTATTTTAATTACTACTATTATTCGTGAACAAAAAATGGAAATTACTGAAGACGAAATCAGAAAAGAAATCTCTAAATTAAACTTTCCACCGAATATGGACCGCTCACAAATTGACATGGAAGGCTTGGTAAACAGATTGAACTTGGATTTGTTAACTCAAAAAGCTATTGATTTATTAATCGAAGCTGCGGATATTCAATATAATGAAGTGGAAGGGCACGTACATACAGCTGATTGCAACCACTAGTCTTGTTTTCAAATGCCCAATAGCTGCGTTACGCTTGTTATAAAAAGTCATCATTGACGGCTCAGTCAACTCAGCCTTTTTATAACTTCGCAGGCCTTGCTCTTGAACATTTTAAAAAAAGACTAGGTGATTCTAGTAATAGTTCTTATTAACCCTTACCAACAGCAAAGCCAGAAGAACCCATATCAAGCAGACCTTCTGGGTGGAGGATTTGCATGTATTGGTTTAGGTCATTAATAATATTTTGGAGTTTTTTCTTTTGCGCGTCTGCTTCTTTGAGGACGGCAGGACAGTCACTATATTCTTTTTTGAGGTCTTCAATTTCGGCTTGACTTTTTTTGTAATGCTTGATGTCAGCTTGCAATTCGCTTTGTTTTACAACATAGCCCTTTTGCTCTTTCATCGCTTTTAAAATGGCGAGGAATCTTGTTTTCTCTTTTTCGTTTAAAGCCATTGTATGTTTTCACTCACTCTCTAGGGGACATAAATATCATACCCGTATTAGTCGTATTATAAATACTCTAAGTTAATTGTGCAAACGATTTAGCTTCATTTGCAACGTGTTGACTTATACTTGGTTGATGACCAGCGCCAATAGCTCTAAGTTGATCCAGACCTGCATTTGCTTTGGCTGATACTGCAGAGCTTTTCTCTGGTCCACCTAATCCACCTATTGGTCCTTTATTATTAATTGCTGACATTATGATATTCCTCCATATAGAAATACAAAGCTTGGGAAACCATTAGTTGACAAGAGAAAGATTAAAAATACTTAATCTTGGTCAATCAGGCTTCTTCGCTGTGACATTAAGGAAAACTCCTTAATATTGTTTTACCCACGAGCTTGTGCTCACATTCATATATAGATGATTTAATGTGGTATTTGATAAGGACACGCTGAAAAACGAAGTTTTCTAGTCGGGTCCATAAGAGAATCTTAACTTATTAGACTTACTGCAAAAGTCGGAATTATCCTTAAAGCAAACATAACATTCGTTGCGGTTACTACCTTTTTTAAAGCGACATCACTAGCAAAACGGGGTTTTGCAGGATGTCTATTCGTGTTTCTCGTTATAAATCATATACATAAGGACGCTCACTACGGATACGACTACTGTAAATGTACCTAAAATTGCAATTGCCATAAATAGATTTTACCCTATTTTCAACTAAGTACTCAAAAAAGATGCTCTTGTCTATAGACCTTTTGCGAAAGTCGGAATTATCATTAACGCAACTTCCGCCTACTGGTGTCGTTGCGACCTTTTTTGAGGCGACATCTACTGCGAAACTTCGTTTCGCAAGATATCTTAGCATCTTTTTTCAGAACAAGTCTAGGCTATACTTAGTTTATGCAAATTATGATACGTCTTGTCCTGTTGCTGGTGATAAGCCTGATAAATCCGGTTTCGATATTGTCTGCAAGTGAAGGTTTAGCTGATGTCAAAACCGAAATTCGCGAGCCTAGTAAACAGGCAATTGATAATTTTAAATCCACTAATGAGCCAGTTAAGCCTGACGGAGTTGAGGATTTTGCTGCTTCGCCGTTTAAATTACACAGTTCTACAGCGCAAATTCCTGTTGAAACTAGGCTCAGAATACGGGTTGAGACGCCTCTCGCTGCTGATATCTCTGATGTTGGAGATGATTTTCAAGCAAGAGTGATGAATGATTTTTATATCTCTGGTGATTTTCGTAAGCTCATCGTCCCTAAAGATAGTTGGATTAGAGGCAAGATCAATTTCATCAAAAAGCCAAGACTACTAAGTCGATCAGGCAAGCTAGGAATCAAGCTCGACACCTTACTGTCTCCACAAGGAGATTACGTGCCTTTGGATGCTGATTTGGTTTTTCAAACTGGAATAGTCAATGAGGATGGTTTATTAGATCCGCAAACTGGTTTTAGTGATAAGGCCATGAAACCGACTCAATCATTACTAGGTACTAGTACTGGTAAGGTGGTTTCTGTTGCGACACTTGGATTACCAGTGGTTGGAACCTTGCTTGGTGGCAGTGTTATGGCGCTATTCTCTCATGGTGATGATGCCTCTGTTTACAAAGGACAAGAATTACAAATAGTACTTACTACCAATACAGATCTTTCTCTTTAGCAATAGACCTGTTTCGAAACAAGTCTAATAGACCTTTTGCGAAAGTCGGAATTATCATCAACGCAACTTCCGCCTACTGGCGTCGTTGCGACCTTTTTTTGGGCGACATCTACTGCGAAACTTCGTTTCGCAAGATATCTAATGTGATCCTGACGCCCTTTGAGGCTCAGGATCACAAATTATTGTCGATTTAACCGCCTCTTAACTTCAATGTAGTTTCTTTACTACATAGGAGATATTTATGTCTAGCCCCGCTACAAACGCAGCTTATTCACAATTTTTGCAGGCCGGAGCATTAGCAGATGGATTTTTAAATGTATCTGTCTTTGCTGATAAAGCTTCGCAAGGTGCAGGTGAGGCATCGTCAGGGCAGTATGCTGCAAACCCAGTTCATGAATTATTTATTCGTGACTTAGCATCAGTTGTGCAAAATGGCGTCGCTCCAACTTTAACAGCCAAAATCTTTGGAGTTCTTTTTAGTTCTTCACAAAATACTTCTCAAATAAAAGATGAGGGAGCCAAGTTTGCAATGAAAGCTCAAGCTCAAGAAATCATCAAACAGATGGGCAAGAAGTATAAGGAAATGATGACGGAGTATGCAATAAAAAAAGCGCAACATCTAAATGAAATTGCAATCTCCAAAGAAGGTGAGATGACTGCGCAAAGACAATTTGGAGCTTCGATATCATCATCAAAAGGAATGAGTGCAGAGTTGAGAGATAGCTTGGTGACCCTTGCTAATGACTTTAATAGTACTCCTGCAGATCCATACGTCAATATGGTCAACGCTATAAGTTAAAGGGGAAAGAACAGATATGTTAGGTGAAACACAAGGAAATTTACAACAAAACGCAGCACCGCAGCCGCCAGCAAAAGACTTTGCATTTACAGGTGCTAAGAGAGCTGTTAATTCAGTGTTTAAGCATTTAAAAAATCTCAATCTTGATCAACTAGCAACTCAAATTAGACATGAAGTTGGTGATGCACGTGATGCTGATAGTTTTACTAAGAATCCAGAGAAGCTTGTTGAAGCTAATGATACTAAACATCTTGATAAAGCAAAAGACATCAAGAAAAATAATGAGCTTGCTGCTCAAAAACTTGAGCAAGCACTCAACTCCCTTAGTCCAGTGACTTTCAAGTTTGCTTTTAGTGTTTTGATGAATAGATTTCCAGAAGTATTTGATAAATATGTTAGTGCTAGTCAAAGACAACAACAGAACCAACAAGCTGGTGATGCTAAATCTAATTTCAAAAAAGCATCTATTATTGCAAGGTCACAAGATCTTGGTCCAGTCGCGCAAAATCTAATCAAAAACAAATTAGAAGAAGATGATAAGAAAACAGAAACAGATCAAATGACTGCTAGCGAGAAGTCTGAACTAGAAGCGATCCTGGCTTTCTTTCCTGGTGATGGAGCCAAAATAGATATAGCTGCTTTGGTTACTTACTATAAAGACCATCATCAAGAATTACCCAAAGATATTCGTAACTTTTTTAATAAGAACTTGCAAAAAGCAATCACTTCAGCTAGTGAAGCTAAAAACTCATTTGAGAATGCTAGTAATCAACCTGATTTTGAGAAATTGCCAAATGAATATGTTGGCAAGCCTGGTGAGAGAGCTTGGTTGAACAAATTAGTTACAGCATCCGACAAGGTTGGAGAATATTATAACTACACCGTTGATGAAGCAATGGAAACATTTAATCCACAACCATGGCAACCTGAGTTTGAGGTTTCTTATCCACTAGTTACTTTGGTTCGCGGGTATAGACCAGGTTTTGAAGCTAGTGATGCAAAGTATTTTATGACTCCGACTCAAGGTTTTGTGAATCAGGCATTGTCACAACAGGTGACTTCGCCGCGCTTTATGACGCTTGAAGGCGCAGACCCAGGCCAGCGCATGTCTTAGATCATGCCTTGAAGTTCAAGAACGTCGTTATACTCGCCCTCGTTGGTGTTAACCAACTTCGGGACGCCCTTCGGGGCTGCTGTAATTAGTTCAAAGCAGCTCTGGTCTCAGTGCTGAGGGCTCAGCTAAATTCCCTTACAGACTAGTTTGGTTTCAACAAACCTTTTTGTACCAGCTTGTCTCTAAAACTAAATTTGCGAATAGAATGCATTTCGTCAACGAGGGCAGCAGCGTCAATTTCGCCAAGGGTTTCAGAAATTCGATAGCTTAAATAATTTCTACGTTTACTGTTGAAGGTAAATAAATGCAAGAACCAAACTACTGACATTGTTGCGATTTTGAGATAAAGATATAGTGGAATGCCGTTGACTTTTTTGGTCATCGACTTAGGAACGAGCTTGCGATATTTATCTTCGATAGCAAGTAATGGATTAGGATCGCGTTTCATTCGGTCGGTATGAGCTGTCCAGTATTGAGCGCGACCATATTTAAAATACCAACGGCGAGTGGCTTTGAGCGTGAGTCTGCTTTCTTTGACGCTATGGAAAACCATTAGTTGTGGCATGTAGAGCATTGGGATTTTGAGACAGCTCAGATATTCAAAGAATTCAACATCGTCATAGAGCGTCATCCCACCAGCTGCACTTGGACCTAGATCAGTTCTGAAGTTGCCGCAGTTCTCAAAAACCTCACGACGAATTAGGAAATTGGTACTGGTTGGATATTCAGCATAACCAAAATCACTAGTGAAAGGATAAAGAGCTTCTTCGTCGCCATGGCTATGTCCTCTAAAAACTTCTTGGCGAATTGCATTACGTCCTTCGATGTTAACCCACTTTGGTAGGCTTGATTGCCAGGTTGGCACTGTGCGTCCGCCATAGACACCAATTTCTTGGTCTTGACATTGTAAGGCAATTTTGTAGGCTTCTTTGACCCAGTCCTCATCAAGAGTGATGTCATCATGAATAAACGCTAGTAGATCACCAGTCGCTTTTTCAATTGCAAGATTGCGGCAGTGACTTAATCCAAAACTATCATGAGTAAAATATTTAATTGAGAGTTCGGTATTTTCTACTAGTTTATAAACAACTTCACTAGTGTTATCGATTGAATTATTATCAACGATGATAAGTTCAATATCTTTTGATTCTGAAGATCGCAGCCAGCGAATTTGTTGCATCAAATCTTCGAACTGGTCTTCCAGTTCGGTTGATCGATTGAAGGTGCAAATGATAATACTAAGCTTCATAGGGTCGTATCCGGACATCGGACATTTTTATGTCGATCTTTGGCTTAAGTATAGTATATTATCGAGTAAATGTCCGATGTCCGGATACGACCCTATGAAGCTTGAAGACTTTAATTTTGATTTACCTGAGCAGCTAATAGCAAGCTACCCATTGGAGCGTCGGGATCAGTCTCGTTTATTGCATTATTCTTGTAATACAGATTCACTGGAGCATAAAAAGTTTATTGATATTCTGTCTATTTTGAAGCCAGGTGATTTGATCGTGAGAAACAACAGTCGAGTGCTTGCTGCTCGTTTTGTGGTGGATACTGATACTGGTTCTAAGCTAGAGATTTTGCTTTTGGATCCTATCACCAAGTCAAGCTATAAGGCCTTGGCTGGAAATGCCAAACGTATTAAAGCAGGTCGTCGATATTTTTTAGACAATAATCAAGAGATTTTTATTGAGCGTCAAGGCGATGATGTATTGGTGGATTTTGGAACAGAAGAGAAGTTCAATCTAGCAATTGATGCTTGTGGCATGATGCCGATTCCTCCTTATATGAAACGTGATGCTGAAGAATTTGACAAGCAGCGTTATCAAACTGTTTATGCACGTGAGGCTGGTAGTGTCGCTGCGCCTACTGCTGGATTGCATTTCACCCATGAGATTGATCAAGGTTTAGTTGCTGCTGGTATTGAAATAGCTGAACTAACTTTGCATGTTGGTCTTGGGACTTTTGCTCCCATCAAAGTTGATAATGTCAGTGAGCACAAAATGCATTTGGAGCATTACTCTATTAGTCAAAATACTTGGAGCAAAATTCTTCAAGCTAAAAAACAAGGTAGAAGAATTATTGCAGTTGGTAGTACTTCCACTCGGGTCTTAGAGTCAGTCGCACGAACTGGTGAACTTACTGGCGCCACTGATATATTTATTAGTCCTGGTTTTGAATTTAAAATCATTGATGGATTGATTACTAATTTCCATTTGCCGAAGTCTAGTTTGATTGTTTTGATTAGTGCTTTGATTGGACTAGAGAAGGTGCAAGAGCTTTACCAGATAGCTATTCAAGAGAAATATAGGTTCTATAGTTATGGGGATGTCTGCCTATTGCTTTAGTTGTCAATACACTTAACTAAATATAAAGTTTTGCCATGAATTTGACTTACTCGGCTGCAAGCAACCGAGTTTTCACTACATTCGGAATAAATCTTCTCTTCCAAGTTTGTTATAATTAGCAGTTCATGTCAAAAAAGATACTATTTTTAGGACCGGCGGGCTCAGGTAAGGGCACTCAATCAGCCAAGCTTGCTGAGAAATTTGGAATTGAACATCTTAGTACAGGTGATTTAATTCGTAGTGAAATTAAATCTGGCTCTGAGCTTGGTAATCAAGTCAAAGCGATTGTTGAATCTGGAGCTTTGGTTTCTGATGACATCGTCAACAAGATTGTTAAAGCCAAACTTAGTAACTTGGATTCCTTTATTCTTGATGGTTATCCGCGTACCTTAGGTCAAGCACAATTCTTGGCGACTTATACTAACTTAGATTATATTTTTGATCTTCAGGTTGATTCAGCGGCTTTGACAGAGAGACTTGCTGGTAGACGCATGTGTGCTGATGATCACAAGAAAAAATGCAAAGGTGTTTTTCATACCAAATTTAATGCTCCTAAAGAAGAAGGTAAATGCGATCTTTGTGGTTCAGCTTTATATCAACGCAAAGACGATATGCCTGACGCTATTGTCAAGCGATTGGGCGGCTATGAAGCAGAAACAGGTGGACCACTAAATCAGTTTTATGGTTCGCAAGTAATTAAGATTGATGCAAGCCGTAAACCAGAAGAAGTGTTAGCTGATTTAGAAGAGTCAATTAAACTCAAAGTTTAGTTCTAGAATGGAAACTCACCCAAAGAAACTTCATCACCAGATGTTTCAAGGTTGTCTAGATTACCATCTTCATCGAAGATACCCAGCTCAATTGCTCTACCCATGCTCATGATTTTTGTTTGGAAATTATTTTCTACGGTGATTCTTGGTTCAACGTATGCATCCTCAGGTGCTTCTATCTCTTTGATTTGCCAAGGTCCGATATAAGAACCAACAACCATCTCTTGAATGTTTTCATTGGATTTTTCTATTGCTTTAGTTGCAAGTTTGATGATTTTGTCTTTGGATGTATCTTCAAGTACATCAAAGACAGCTTCTTGGTAATTAACTAAAGCGATAGTGTTTTTAGTTGAAGTTAGTACACCAACTAGAGTTGCACGATATGCTGTTCTTCGATAAGTGTTTGGCTTTTGTTTATTGATTAATTCAAGCTCAGCAGCTCTCATCATTTCTGCAATAACAGAATCTGGTAATAAGAAAGGGTTGGCTCGCCCAGCTTGATAGAAAATATCTTGGACAAGGGTATTTTCGTTTGCCACACTTGAAAATTCTTGGCTACTTAAGTCCCACACTGGGATTTTTATTTTTTCAGCTAGCATTAATGATTTTTGTTTTTTAGGTTTGCTCTGACGTTCACGACCTTTGTTGGCATTGAGGTCTCTTGAGAAAATAGTCTTAAATCCGTACCAACCACCAATTATGACAAAGACGGCAAGTAGTATAAGTACATTTTTGTTAAGGCCTGGTTTGTCTTCTTCTTCGTCATTTAAATCAGTTTGACTTATGCCACTTTCGCTGTAATCATAGGTCGTAAAAGTACGGAACGGAAGAGTTTTTGTTTCTTCTATTATAATTGGTTCGGCTTCTGCTTTTGCTGAGTAGTCGTTGTACAAAGCATCAACACTTTCTTGATGGAGTTCTTTACTATTAATTTGGATTGTAGTTTCTGGCTCTTCATCAAAACCAAACTCGTCAAGATCTTCTGTAAGACTATCCACTAAAGGATCTGTAATTAGTTCAATTTCATCGTCAAGATCTTCTTCTTGATCATGTTTATTAGCTGTGAGATCAAAATCGGTTTCAGTTTCTATTTTTTTGATTGGTTCAAAATCAGGGAAGAGATCTTCATCATCATCTTCGGTACTGGCTTCTGTTGCTGTGATTGGGCTAGGTTCAGCTTCTGGTTCAGCTTCTGCAACTTCTTCTAAGTCATCAGAGAATAAATCTTCAACATTGAATTCTTCAGGTTCAGAACTAGCTGTTTGGATGCTCGGAAGTTCTGCTTCAATTGTAGTTTCTTCAATATCTTCGGTTTCGCTGTCGTCCTCAGTTGGATGCGAGTCAGCAGGCGGCCAAGATCTAGCCTCATCGTCTGAGAAGTCAAAAAATGACGGTTTATCGTCGGAATTTTTATCGTCTACCATTCAGTTAAACTGACCCGCTTATCTTGTTGGAGGTACTACCCTCATTAATTCCTCTACTGTAGTTTTCTTTTCGAGGACTTTTATCACTGCAGCGCTATAAAGAGTAGGCATACCCATTTCTGTCATGGAGCGATTGAGTACTTCAACGTCGACTCCTTTAGAAATAACTTGTTTCATTTCTTCGGTTAGCGGCATCATTTCAAAGATACCCTCTCTACCTGAGTATCCTGTATTATTACAATTTTGACAACCCTTAGCCTTAGCCAAATTAACCGATTCGCTAATACCTAATTGAGTATTCTCTTCTTCTGTTGATTGATATTCATAATTGCAGTGAGAGCAGACTCGGCGCAGGAGTCTTTGGGCCATAACACCAACCAGGGCACTTGATACAAGGTAAGGAGGTATTCCCATGTCAATCAAACGAGTAATGGTACTCGGTGCATCATTGGTATGCAGTGTACTTAAAACTAAGTGACCAGTAAGAGCGGCTTTGATTGCAATTTCAGCGGTTTCTTTATCACGAATCTCACCAATCATCACGATATCCGGATCCTGTCTGAGGATACTACGAAGACCAGCTGCAAATGTAAGACCGGCTTTGACGTTTACTTGTACTTGATTTACTCTTGCTAGCTGAAACTCTACTGGGTCTTCGACGGTTACTACGTTTTTGGTAGTGTCAATTAATTTTGCCAAGCTAGTGTAGAGAGTACTGGTTTTCCCTGAACCAGTTGGTCCAGTAATTAAAACCATGCCCTGTGACATAGTTAGCCATGATTCAAAATCAGGAATAATTGATTGCGGCATACCAAGATCACTAAGTTCAAGAAATGAATTATCGTGAGGTAATAAACGTACAACGCATTTTTCACCGTGAAGAGTTGGTAGCGTTGAAACACGCAAGTCTAGTTTTGATCCGTTGATGATTTCTGTTACTCTACCATCTTGGGGTATTCTCGCTTCAGCAATATTGAGGTCGGCAATAATTTTGATACGAGCTAAAATAATTTTGCGGTAATCATTCTGCGGATCACATTTATATTTGCAAATATCATTCAAGACACCATCGATTCTAAACCTGACTATCAGTACGTTCTCGTAAGGCTCCCAGTGAATATCAGAGGCACCACTGGAGGCTGCATCTAGTAATATTCTGCGAACTTCGTTCCCAATTGAATTTTCATCGGTAGCACTGATTTTGACTTCTGGAATTGCCGCAAGAGATTGTGTTAAGTGAGCGCCTAGTTGTCCAGTTGCTTTACCACCATTGTTTGCTCCACCAGCTTTGTCTTGATTTTGCACGAAGTCCCAACTACGTTGGTTTATTTTAATTAATTTGAGCTCGGAACTTCCAGCTAAGGTTTTGAGCTTGCTTGCTAGCTCAGCTTCTGCGACTTCTGAGCAGGCTACATACAATTGGTTTTGTGAAAAAAGCAAAGGCAGTGCTTGGTCTTTGGGCCAGCCAGCTTTCATTGAGTTGATTAAATTTTGATCTAGAAATTCAGGATTAAGTTCGCGCTTGGCATTGATTAAAAGTTGTAATGCTTCTTTGAGTGAAGCCTTATTGCGTTGTAGTAATTGATAAGCTGAAAGCTCTTTAAGTTCTTTAGTTGTCGTACTCATGGTGATTTCCTAGTTGCGGCCAGTCTATTGATCCAGATAGCAAGCTATTAGCTGGTGTAAATCAATGACCTTATTAATAAGATACCCAGCTTGACCATTTTTCGAACCAGTACGCAAAGCCTCATCTACTGCGTTACGCTCATCCTTTGGCGCCATCATCGACGGCTCAGTCAACTCAGTCACCAAGGGATTCGCAAGCCTTGTATCTGAAAGCTTTTCGCACCAGTTCGTAATACGCTTAGATACCTGGCAAGATAAGCCACCAAGCTTATTGACTTCTTTAAAGGCATAAATATCAGTTAAGTCATCACCAAAATAAAGCAGAAAATAGCCTGGGTGTTTCTTGGCGACATCGAGGATTGCCATTCCCTTGTTAATATTGATCGGCAGGAATTCAAAAAAGTCTCTACCTTCCTGAATACGAAAAATCGAGCTGTAGCTTTTTGCAAGCTCTCGTAATTTATTTAGTAAGTCTTGCGGCTGAGGATGATTTAAATAATGAATAGTAATTGAGATTCTTTTTTGTTCAAATTCAATATCTGGATCTTCACTAAAGATCGTCCTGATTGTATTGAGATGCTCTAAGTATTGATCATCCTCACTATCTTTTCCCATTTCAACACCATGAGTACCATAGAGATGAATGGCAGGATCTAATTGATTATTGAGTAGGGCTTTAAGGTTCTTGAGTTCTCTACCGGTAATAATTGCCACTGGAGCTTTCTTGGCAAGTTCATTAAGTAGCTGCGCTGTTGACTGCGGGAATAGCGCTGCGTGAACTATGTTTTCTTTGGCAAGCTCAACGAGGGTACCGTCGTAATCAAAACAAAAGGCTATTTTGTTTTGTTTGCTGAGTAGGTCTTGGAAGAGTTGCTGAGTGAGTTCTTGCATTGATCTAAGCATAACATTGGCAAGCTAGATGTGGAACTGGCAATGACTGCACTTGCTACAATTGTGAAGATGAAGCTCAATCAAGAAAAAACAGCAGATGGCTCTATTAGCTTTTTTAATCAAGAGTTTCAAGAATCATATCATTCTCGCTATGGCGCTTACACAGAAGCTCTTGAGAAACATGTGCAGGCTTGCCGTATTAAAGAACTGGCTCTTGTTTCTAATGAGTTGAAGATCTTAGATTTTTGTTTTGGTCTTGGTTACAACTCGGCTGTTGCAATTATTGAAGCTCTCAAAGTGAATCCAGAAATCAAAATCGAAATTACTGGACTTGAAAATGATATTGAAATTATCCAAGAGATTGCAAAGATAGATTTCCCAGCAGAGATGCAAGTTGTGATGAAGGATTTTGCCAAGCTCGCTGATAGCTTGAAAGTTGAAACCCGAAATTATAGTCTTGAGCTTTTATTGGATGACGCACGAGTTAGTATTGAAAAACTTGAGAAGAATTACTATGATGCGATTTTCTTTGATCCGTTTAGTCCCAAGGTTTGTCCTTGGCTTTGGGAGCAAGATCTTGTAGCCAAGCTTGTCACGAAGGCTAAACCAGGAGCCTTGATTTCTACATATAGTTCTAGTCGTGTTGCCAAGGATGCTTTTGCCAATGCTGGTTGTAAGCTTTTTGAAGGACCGAAGTGCGGCAGGCGTGATGGTGGGGTTTTAGCTCAGAAGCAAGCGTGATACAATTTGATGCAAATGGAAGGCCTCGCAGAAGAAAAATATAAACAAGGTACTAGCTACTTAATGCCATTTGAAAAAATGCATGGATTGGGCAATGATTTTGTCATTGTTAACGCTAGTCACTTGCCTACTGACTCTAATGTCGATTACGAGACTGCTTTGACGCGTAAGATCTGTGATCGCAATCGTGGTATTGGTGCTGATGGTTTGATAATTATTGATCAAGTTAAAGAATCTGAACATGCTATTCGCTCTTGGAGATTCTATAACTCTGATGGGACTATCGCTGAGATGTGCGGCAATGGTGTGCGTTGCGCTGCAAAATATATTTATGAACATGGGCTTAGTGGCGAAGAGACTAGTTTTAAGTTAGAGACTTTGGCTGGTGATATTGGACTTGAGTTACTTGATAATGAGATGGTCAGAGTTGATATGGGAGCTGCAAGGTCTATAGAGGAAGGGCTTTCGCTTTTATTGGATGACTTGGGAATCTTGCCTGAAAAGGCTCATATGCAAGGCTTGCGAAATTCTGATCAGGCTGAGTTGACTGAGCCGTCGATGATGACTGGTCAGGATGAGCGTAACGCAGCAGATGGGTCTTTGCAGGTAAGATTTGACTATGACTTTATTTCTATGGGCAATCCCCATGCAATCACTTTTGTTGAGGATATTGAAGCTGTTAAAGCTCATGGTCCAGAGATCGAGACTCATAAGAACTTCCCGCAAAAAACTAATGTAGAGTTTGCTCAAATTATTAGTCCAACCAAGATCAAGCTAGTAGTTTGGGAACGAGGTTGTGGTTTTACCGAGGCTTGCGGTACTGGTGCTTGCGCGACTGTAGTCTCTGCTGTTTTGAGAGGACATGTCCAAAAAGATACTGATATAGAAGTGGAGCTGCCTGGCGGCACTTTGGTTATTCGCTGGGATTCTGTGGCTGAGACTATCTTTATGACTGGTGCTGCTGAACTTAGTTTTATTGGTTATCACAATATAGTTCTTTTGAAACCATAAATGGCTTCGAAGGAACTCTACCAAAACCTATGGTTTGGGGTCTTTTTGTAATGAGGTCTAGTAGTTAATCGCTCTGGTTGGGCTTGCCCAAAATGATCTCATCAGTACTCAAAGACAAATCGACATAAGCAAGTTCTTGTTTTTGGTTTAGTGCTATCATCTTGGGAATTACTGTATCAAGGCGTTTGACTCTGTTAAATAGCTCATCGTTTAAAACACCTGTAACAAACTTGAGCTTGTCACTGTAGAAAAATACATTATTGATTTTGTTTACTCTAATTAAGCGCAGTGGATACATGTCGGCGCCATTGATTGTGTTAGCTGCGATTAACGCAATATTGTTATTAATCGTGTCACTAGAGTTCTTTAACATTAAGAGTTCTGCATCACTGAGAGCTCGTGTGCTCATTAGTTCAATGACAGGTGATTTGTTTTGATGAGATTCTCCATAGAGACGATTGATAGCGTCTGATTGATATTTGATAGCAGAGATTTTGGATTCGATTAAGACTTGAGCTTGCTCACCCAAGATAGAGTCTCTGTAAATTGCCCAAGGTTTGGTTTCTTCAATGTAGATAGATAACTTGCGTTGAGGCAGGAGACTGATTTTGGTTTTGACTGATTTGATGAGCGGTGATTGACTAAGCTGTTTGCTGATTAGTTTTGGATTGATTTGTATCAAGGCTTTATTTGCTAAATCAAAGTTAGTGAGCTTCCCTTTGATCTCTGTTTCATTAATTAGATTAAGACCATGAATCTCAATCGAGAGATTAGGCTTTTGGCAAAGCAGATAAAATATCCCGTAACTTAAAGCAATTAGGATTATTGTTATGAGGATTTTTTTGATGAGGTTACGGCTCATGAATTTATTATACTCTAACGTCCGCAAATATTTTTAAAGCTACATTTGCTGCAAGTATCCAAGTCTTCGGTTTTATCAAATTCTTGGTTTTGTATTGATTGATACATGGTTTTGATTTCAGCTTTAATCACGTCAAGATCTTCATTAGTTACTTCAATCGTGCTCTTGACAAAACCTTTGGTTTTGCTCGCTTGAATAAAGTCAATCTCACCACTGATCATTTTGAATGGACTGAGTTTGTCTTTATAGCCCAGCTCACAAAGTAATTGATAGAAAACAATTTGTCTATGATAGTCGCCGCCTGGCTTGAGGGCTTGATATTTGCCATCTGGATTACCAGTTTTGTAATCGATTACTTTGACTTTTTTGACTCCAACTATGTCATCTATAATTTCTATTTTGTCGAGCTTTCCTGTGAGTTCAATACCATCTAGATTAATACCTTTGTGACTAAAATCATATTCAAGCTCTATGTCTTTAATGAAACCTGCTTGATAATGATTGAAGTATTGAGTGAGCGCTTCGATACCAACACCAACTGTGTCTTTGTATTCTTGTTCTGCTAGGTATTCGTTTTCTAAATGTTCGGTAAACTGTTTGAGCAGATATTCCAAGTTGGCATTGTTTGTATCATTCTGACGAAAAGCTACAAAATAATCAAAGAGGGCTGCGTGAACAGCGGTACCAAAGCTGGCATGTTTATTTTTGGCTGATGGCACTCGCAAAAGATTTTGATAAAAGAACTTACGCGGGCAAGTTAGGTAATTATTCAGATGAGTTACGGATAATTTGTAATTCTCTAGTAAGCCAGTGATATATTCTTGAGCTTCAACGATAGCAAAATCATCTGCTTCTTGAAACTGCAGAGGAATCTCGCCGAGAGCTGTTTGGCTTTGGGACTGTGCTTCAAGGTTGTGAACTTCGACTAGTTGGTTTTTGTTTAAGTCAGAAACAAACATCGAAGGCACTGTGTCATTATTACTGCTGTTTTTGAGATGGTGTGAAATATAGAGTTGTTTCTTGGCGCGAGTCATTGCTACATAAAACAATCGACGCTCATCTTCATTTTGATTGTCAATCAAGAGCGATTCGGTTTCTTGAATTAAGTTTGGAGGTAGTTTGATTTTGGCTCTGGCTGTTTTATTACCCCAGAGTTTGTCGCGGCAATTAACTACAAAGACATGTTCGAATTCTAGTCCCTTGGAACGGTGAGCAGTCATCAATCTGACAAAGTCACCCTCTAGCTTGCTAGTCCTAGACTGTATCTTAAGTCCGTTACTGTAAATGAGATTGAGGTGTTCAATTAGATCTTGGAGTTTTGCTTCTTTGTTGATTTCCGCTCTGTATCTTTTGCTCATCTCAGTACAGTTGCGAATTTCTTGGAAGAGCGCATCTAAGTTACTGATATTGGTAGTGTAGTTTGGTTGCTTGAGCACATAGTCTAAGTAGCCAAAGTCCTTGATGATATTTTCGATTAGAATATCAAGTTTGAGGTTAGCGGAGAGCTGTTTGTAGGTGATGATTTTATCAGCCCAATTCTTAAATAGGTGACTGTCCAGTAAAACATCAATGAATGCCTTTGGTTCAGGGCTTCTTGGCATAATGCGATTAGCATTGAAAATATCTCTAGTTGTGATCCCAGCTTCCTTGAAGTTTTGAGAATTAGTGATGAATTGATAATTAAGTATATTGAAAAGCAAAGCGGAATTACTTTCTGGTTTATTAATCACAGTCAGCAAATCAATAAGCTGTTGAATATTTCTGTCTTCAAGTATATTATCGCCAGAGTCAATTTTGGAACGAATTCCAAGTCTTGCAAGTATATCCATGATGGCAATCGCTTCTTTATTTTCTCTAAAGAGAATGGCGATCTCTCGGGCAGGAGTGCCAGCTTGAGTTAGCTCTTCGATTTTGCCAGCGATATGATGTAGCTCGTCTTCTTGATTAAGGGTCTTGGTGAGCTGGATTTTGGCTTGCGGATAACTAGCTGCATGACCAGCTGATTGAAGTTTCTTATTGATGCTTGGTATTAGCTTCGAGATTCTGGCTTGATTTTGGTCAATGGCTGAGTCTGCAATATCTAAAATAGCTTGCTGACTACGATAGTTTTGACTAAGGACTATAAGTTTGATTGTAGTTTCAAAAGACTTGTAGAAATGAATGATATTTTCAACAGATGCCCCTTGAAACCGATAGATAGATTGATCATCGTCTCCTACAACGAAGATGTTTGGATCCTTTTGATACTCGGTTGTTGCTTGTGTGAATAGTTGTAGGATGCGGTTCTGGGCACCATTGGTATCTTGGTATTCATCAGCCAGAATATAAAGAAACTGCTCTTGATAACGCGCAAGTAAATCTGGATCATTTTCAAATTGATTAATAACCCGAAGTATCATATCTTCAAAGTCATAGAGTTTTTGGCTTTGAAGCTCTTGTTGATATTCTTTATAGACGTTACAAAGCTCTTTTTGTTTTGGGATGAGTTTGAGATTCTTTTCATAAAAATCCTTGAGATTATTTTTAAAAGTTGTAATCCTATCTGCGTTCTGGTAGTATTCCTGAATCAATTTTGTGAATTCGGAGTTTTGATTTGCCACATAAAGCTGCTCTAGCAATAGATTACAATCCTCTTCTTTAATAGTGCGCGCGTTTCTTGCAATAAAGTCTTCAATGAGTTCAGAGTTTCTACCAAGAAAGCTTTCGAGTCTTTGAATAGCATCTTTGAGTGCAATAACATCAATCGATTCACGCTTGAGTATTTGTACGAGATTGCTCAAGTCTCCTCGATATAAGTAGGGATCACCAAATGGCTTGACAGGACTATTTGGATCCAACTTATCAATGATTTTATTGAAGATTTGGATGCGCTCAAGATCTGAGATTGGATTAATGGTAAAAAACTTTTCTGGATTTTCCTTGATCACTTCATTACAAAATGAATGAAAGGTGTGAATGCGTACGTAATAAGCATCAGTGCCAATGATACTAATCAAGCGGTTGCGCATGGCAGTAACGGCGCTTTCTGTAAATGTCAGCGCCAGAATATTCTGTGGACTAATTTGCAAATCTGGATTGCGCAATATGTTGGCAATGCGCATCGCAAGAATTTGAGTTTTGCCAGTGCCAGGACCGGCAATAACCATGACCGGACCTTCGGTACTATCAACAGCTTCTTTTTGGGCAGGATTGAGCTGCTGATATAAATCCAGAAATTGTTGTTCTAGGTCTATATCGATATGAAGACTTGTTGTCATAAATTAACGTAAGTATTTTGGGACTTGTTGTTGAAATGGAATTAAGCGTCAGCTTTTTTGGCTTCAGCAACTTCAGCAGGAGCAGCAACCTCAGCAGGAGCAGCTTCGATAGTGTGATCTGTACGTTTGGCTTGAGCTTTGCAAACAATCTCTTTACCAGGATCAAGAAGTTCTAAAACTGCTGGATCAAGGTTGAGGTCATTAAAGGTAATGTGATCTCCATCTTGTTTAAGAACAGAAATATCAATATCAATTGAATAAGGAATATTTTTTGGAAGACAACGAACGTGAGCTTCTTTGTGACCGATAATGAAGTCAGCACCAAGTTTGACAGCTGGTGAAACACCAACAAACTTAAATGCAATTCTAGTTGTAACTTTGTGTCCACGTTTAACTTTGTAAAACTGAATACTTTGAACATCACGACTAACGAAATTTCTTTGGATGTCTTTAATTAGTACTTCATGTCCTGCTCCACCATCTTTAAGATCAATAAGGTGTGTGTAATCAGCATAAGGTAGTTGCGAAAAATCTTTGGCCCCAAGTTGTAGATTTATTGGCTCAATTTCTGGTCCATAAATTGTTGCTGGGATTTGCCCCTCTCTGCGAAGAGCCTTAGCTTTCTTGTTTTCTCTGGGTTTGATTTGTAATTCGATTGCCATAAGCACAAAATCTTAGCAAATCTAGGCTGTTATTTAACTGATATACATGGTTTTTTAGTATTTAGGTTAAGGATTCACTGAAAAACCCACTCCTACTGGCCTATTAGACTTGTTTTAAAGTCGGAATTATCTCCAAAGGCAAACGCGCATTCCGCGCGGTTGCTAGCTTTTTTTGAGCGACCTGTAGATCGAAACTTTCTTTCGAAACAGGTTCTTTCCTTAAGAAATCGTACATATAGATTAGTCCAAAGCCTTGTTTTTTTGGGGAAATTGTTTATATGTCACTTAATGCGATATCCGGAATTGGCAATAATTCCCTTGATGCTTTCCAAAGGCCCAGTGCCAAGGATGCTGCTACTGACCTAGACTCTAAGGTGGCCGATTCAGCTAAATTGGCAGAAACTATCACGAAGACAGTCAAAAAACCTAATTTCTTAGAGAGATTAAAGGCAGTTACCGAGCCCAAACTTAAATCCAAACCTGAGCTTGAAGCAATGCAAGATCGTTTGGCAGGTCTTCGCGCCAAAGGTGTTGTTGTTTTGCATCATCCTCTTGATTCAAGCGTCAAGTCTTACGTTAAAGACTTGAAAGATTTTCTTACAGATATTCGCGATCATGCTTACGATTCTCAAAGTAAGGACGATCATTTTCAGCGTATAGAGATTGTTGATTCCAAGCTTGATGCTTTGGCAGAGGAGTTATTTGCTACTGAGCAAGCTGAGCTTGCGCTTGTTGATTCACTGGGGGAGTTGCAGGGATTGATTATTGACATCTATGTATAGTCGTCCGTCAAGTTCGCGTAGAGCGAACTGCTTACGGGCTTTCTGCCCTGCTTAGTCAGCAAGTCTATGTAGTGGCATAACCACCATCGGCGTTTACACGCCCGCCACCTATAGCAATGTTATAATTAACAGTATGACAGCAGAAGTAACAGATAGTAATTTTGAAGCAGAAGTATTGCAATCAGATATCCCAGTAATGGTAGATTTTTGGGCACCATGGTGCGGGCCTTGCAGAGCACTTGCTCCTACTGTCGACAAAATTGCCGAAGAGTATGCTGGTAAAGTCAAAGTAGTTAAATTAAACACTGACGATAACCCGGAATCAGCTGTTAAATTTAGAATCAACTCTATTCCTAACTTGATCTTTTTTAAGGGCGGTAAGCCCGTTGAACAACTTGTTGGTTCAGTGGATAAGTCTAAGATTGATGACGTTATTGCGAAGTTGAATTAATTTAGATTACTTAACCCCAGTACTACCAAATCCACCAGTACCTCTATCATTATTCTCTTCACTTGGTAATTCAGAGATTTCTTCAAACTCCGCTTGCCACACAGGTGCAATAACTGCTTGAGCAAT
This sequence comes from Cyanobacteriota bacterium, assembly GCA_027618255.1. NCBI lineage: Bacteria > Bacillati > Cyanobacteriota > Cyanobacteriota bacterium. The sequence continues at coordinate 10,030 of JAQCFG010000009.1, read as the reverse complement.
ACGCTCGCCGTGTTTAACGACAAAGTCTTCGTTACCATGGTTGATCATAAGGATTTGAATCTCACCGCGATAATCCGAATCAATAGTACCCGGCGTGTTAGTTAAAGAGATACCATGCTTGAACGCGAGTCCAGATCTTGGTCTAATTTGCACTTCAAAACCAATTGGAGTAACGAACTTGAGCCCGGTTTCTATTTTGGCACGACCGCCGTTGGCTTTGATAGTGACTTCCTGCTGCTGAGGAATAAAAGCACGCAGATCAAAACCCGCTGATTCACTTGAGCCGTAGAATGGTGTTTCTACTGCTGGATCTAGCTTGAGGATCTTGAGTCCGATTTTGTTAGTTGTAGGTCTTGCTATGGTTTGGTTCATAGAATAATTATAACAAGATGAGCTATAAACAAGTCATAAAATATCTGATATAAAGTCATGCTGGCAAAGTGGTCTAAATCCAATCTCTGAGTGCCTAATAGGTAAATCAAGCCCAGCGCATGTGCAAAGACAATAGACATCAAGGGCAGTATGCTTTTGTCTCTGAATGTGCGCACGCCAATTTCTGGGATGTGTATTTTGCTATAAAAAGCTAATAAACTAATAACTAAAAGTCCTAGAATATAACCAAAGCTTGGTTCAAAAATATATTCTATGCCGCCACCAAAAGCAAATATTGGTAAGCCGGCTAAACCTGAAATGATATAGAGGCAAGAAGCGATAAAGGCATAGTTGTTTTTGAAAGCAAGACTAAGAATAAAACAAGTTATATAAAGAAGGCGATAATCATAAACTACTAAGCTATCACCAGAGAAAGCCCAAAACGGCAGCTCAACGAAGTTGCTGAGGCAGAGTAAGGCGTAACAAAATATGATTTTGCTTATGCTTTGCATTGACGTGTAGCTTCTACAACTATGTCACTGACAGCTAAGCCGTAATGATCTAGTAGAGCCATTCCATCTCCTGATTGTCCAAATTTGTCTTCAATGCCCATGCGTTTGAACTTGACTTTAGTATCTACTTCTTCAGAGATTACTGCTGCAACAGCATCTCCGAGCCCACCAATTACATTGTGCTCTTCAAGCGTAATCACTCTACCAGTCTTCGTTGCAGTTTTGATGATTGCAGCATTGTCTAGTGGTTTGATAGTTGCCATATTAATTACTTCTGCTTTGATACCTTGTTTGGCAAGTTCTTTGGCTGCTTCAAGCGCGCGATAAACCATCACACCACAAGCAATCAAGCTGACATCACTGCCTTCTAGTAAGGTCGCGGCTTTGCCGATTTGGAAACGATAATTCTCATCAAAAACCACTGGTACTTTGGCTCTACCGAGTCTTGCATAAACAGGACCATCATACTCTGCAATTGCATAAATTGCTTGATAAGCCTCGATTGCATCGGCAGGTACAATAACTGTCATTGTTGGGATGACACGCATGATAGCAACGTCTTCAATAATTTGGTGACTAGCACCATCTTCGCCAACTGTAAGTCCAGCGTGTGTCGCGCAAACTTTGACGTTGAGATGGTTATGAGCGACTGAGTTGCGCACAAACTCCCAAGCCCTGCCAGCTGCAAACATTGCAAAGCTTGAAGCAAAAGGAATCTTGCCCATGCGAGCTAGCCCAGCTGCAGTGCCGATCATGTTCATCTCAGCGATTCCCATATTAAAAAATCTATCAGGATGCGCTTTAGCAAAATGTTTGGTTTGAGTACTGCCGGATAAGTCAGCGTCAAGCACAACTACATTGGGATTTTTATCGCCAAGTTCTTTGAGCGCTTTGCCGTAGGCTTCGCGCGTGGCTGCCATATCGCCTAATTTCCATCCAGTTTCTGACATTGTTAATTGTTGACCCATAATTTAAACTAGCTCCTTTAGCGCATTTGCTAGATCAGCATCTTGAGGTGCTACACCATGCCAAGCGACTTGATCTTCCATGAAGCTAACGCCCTTGCCTTTGATCGTGCTTGCAATAATCATGATTGGTTTCTCACCAGTACCAAGCGCTGCTGCTTTAGTTAGTGCTTGATCTATTTGTTCTAAGTTGTGACCATTGATTTCAATGACTTCCCAGTTAAAGGCTTTGAACTTGTCAGGAAGTGGGTCTAAGCCCATTGTTGTTTCTGTCCAGCCGTCTAGTTGAATACGATTGCGATCTACTATTGCTGTTAAATTACTGAGTTTGAAATGCGCCGCTGACATTGCTGCTTCCCAGTTAGATCCTTCTTGCAGCTCACCATCACTAAGAATTGCAAAGACTCTACGTGGATGCTTGTCTAGTTTGGCAGCTAATGCAATACCAACAGAGTTGGAAAGTCCGTGACCAAGTGAACCAGTTGAAATTTCAACTCCTGGAACTCTCATTCTATCGATATGACCTTGAAAGCGTGAACCTAGTTGACGGAAGCTCATGGTCTCTTCAATAGGGAAGAAACCAGCTAAGCCAAGACAAGAATAAAGAGCCGGTGAGGCATGACCCTTGCTTTGAACCAAGATGTCTCTGTTGGGATCTTCTGGATTCTTGGGATTGTGTTTGAGATGTCCACCAAAATAAAGGCTTGCAAGAATATCAGCAATTGAAAGAGAGCCACCTGGGTGTCCTGAGTTTGCTGCATGTACCATTTTGAGAGAATTGATCCTTATCTCATTGGCTTTTTGTTCAACTTGTTTGAAATCCGTCATATATAATCATATTGTAGCAAAAATTAACCAGGAGCCTATTCTCTAGAGGGGCAACACATGCGTTGCGCATGGTTGCTACCTTTTTTTGAGCGACCTGTTTCGAAACAGGTCTACTACTATTTAGAGCAAAAATCTCTAAGTGATTTATAGTCGTTTAACTCAAGCTCAGTCGTTCTTTGCATAAAGAAATAGTTTTTGACTTTCTTTAATCCTAGTCGTTTAGAATATTTAAGGCGATTTTCTCTGTCGATATTGACTAATCCTTGTTCCATTCCAATTAATGAAGTTAGACCAAGTTTGCTCGGTTCATGAAAGAAAAATACGTAAGGCTTATTTTTGATGACATCCTCAACAAAGGGACTCTTGACAGAAGCCCATTCATTAAGAGTGAGTAATTTGCTATCAACTCCTCTAATTGGGTCTGATACTTTAAAATGAAGTTCTCGAACTGGCAAGCCATTGGATTCTGATTGGCTAATGGAATCTAAGCTACCACGGAAAATGATTGCTGCACTATCAACAAGTTCATCTACATTAATATTTTTGGTCAGAGCACATTGACGTGATCCGCTTGCTTTAATAACGCCAGCTTGGGCTGGGTTGAGTGACAATAAAAGAATTAGAACTAAGATGTACTTCATGTGTTTATTTTATCACGTATAACATAGTTCCAAAGGTTCATATGCAAGGCTTGCGAGTTCTGAAAAACCGCAGTTGGCTGAGCCGCCAATGAGGATTTTGAAGGATGAGCGTAACGCAGCAGATGGGACTTTGGGGCTATGTTATCAAATGAATTCTTGGAGCTTGCCGGTCTTGAGTACATGCGCCTTGAGTTTGCGCAGCGCCTTTGCTTCAAGCTTTTTGACCTTGTCTTTGCTCATATTTAGCATTTCTGCTAGTTCTTCAAAGTTGTATATCTTTTGGTGCTCATCTTCAAGTAAACCATAACGGAGGATGAGAACACTTTGTTCGTCATCGGAAAGATCATTGATGACATTTTTGAGTTCGGCTTTAAGTAATTGAGCAGTTGCATACTGGTCTGGCGAGGCGTAAGAATCGTCGCTTTGAATAAAGTCGGCGAGGGAAGAGCCATCTTCATTGCTACCAACTTTGCTGGACATTGAAATAGTTTTCATGTGCAAGTTCTGAATTTCGTGAAGTTTTTCTATTGTGATATCTAAGGTGCCGGCAATTTCTTCGTCAGTGGGGAGCCTACCTAAAGCATTACTAAGTTTGGTGATAACTTTGCGGAGCTTACTAGAGTTTTCTACCATGTGCACAGGGATTCTGATTGTGCGTGATTTGTCAGCAATTGATCTGCTGATAGCTTGTCTAATCCACCAGGTTGCAAAGGTACTGAATTTGTAGCCTTTGGCGTGATCAAATTTGTCAGCGGCTTTCATTAAACCAAGATTGCCTTCTTGAATGAGATCTAATAATTGGATATTGGTTGACGAATATCGTTTTGCGATACTAACTACTAGTCGGAGGTTGGCTTGAACAAGTTGTCGTTTTGCTTTTTCACCACCTGTCCCGCCTTTGTGAATTTCGCGAGTGATTAGAATTTCTTGCTCGGCTGTGAGAGTTGGTATCTTACCAATCTCTTTAAGATACATGAAGACACTGTCATCATTAGAGCCTCTTTCTTTTTTTTCTTTAAGTGTTGTTTTTGCTTTGTCTTTTTTCTCTTCTTCAAGCTCGTCATTTTCTTTCAGGCTCTCTTCAAAGACCTCTGTTTCAAGAAGTTCTTCTGAACTTGGTTCAAGTTCGTCATCAAGTTGTATGTGATTTTCTGACATGTATGCAAATCAAGACTTTAGGCAAGTCCCTATCCAATGATTATCCCAGATTCTTTAGTCAAGTAACAAGTCAAGAGAATTGCGAAGATAATTTACGTATTATGTCGCATAACTGGTCTAGTTCAGCTTTATTATTAAACCTTGAGACGGATATTCTAATAGCTTTGGTGGCAAGGTCATCAGTAATCTGGCAGGCTCGCAGCACATAAGAGCTTTCTATTGAAGCGCTAGCTTTATTGGATGAACATGCAGAGCCTGAAGAAATAGCAATTCCTTTTAGGTCCATCTGTAAAACGAGTTCTTCTGAATTTAGTTTTAATTTGCTGAGGCTGATGTTCATATTGCCAATTAGTCGTCTTTGAACTTCTTGTGGTCCATTGATGATCAGTCCATCAATTTGTTTGAGCTGTTTGAATAAATAGTTGTGTAGTTCTTCTAGCTTGGAGTCTTGCTCTTGACTTAACTGAGCTGCTTTAGCAAAAGCAATAATGCCATTGAGGTTTTCGGTGCCTGAGCGCAGTGAGAATTCTTGACCGCCACCAATAATCAGTGCTTGGTCAGTTTGAATTTGCTTCCTTATATATAGTAAGCCAACTCCTTTTGGTCCATGGATTTTGTGAGCTGAAGCTGAGATTAGATCGATTGGAGTTTTGCTTAAATCAATATCGTATTTGGCAAAACTTTGCACGCAATCACTATGAAAAATCACATTGGGGTATTGAGCCTTGAGTGTTGCAATTGTTTCAATGTCATGGATTGTACCAATCTCATTGTTGCCATGCATTAATGAGAGCATGATTTTCCTCTGTGAATTCTCTTCAAGTTTGGATTTTAGTTCTTCTAAATTAATATAGCCCTCTTTGTTGAGGGTTAACCAAATGATGTTTTTGCCAGAGGACTTTGCGGGTTCTAAGACACTTGCATGCTCTGCTGGACTGGTGATGATGAGGTCATAATCACAAATTTGAAAAACATAGTTATTGGCTTCAGTGGCTCCGCTGGTGAAGATGATTTCTTCTGGCTCGGCTTTGAGGATTGCAGCAATTGTTTTGCGTGCTTGATTGAGTTGTTTCTTTGCTGTCCGACCGGCACTATGAAGGCTACTGGGGTTTGCATAGAGATTTGTATTCAGCTCGTTAAGTAGCTCTATAAGTTCTGGAGCGAGTGGGGTGGTAGCTGCGTTGTCTAAGTAGATTGACATCTAGCAGTGATTTTAGCATTTCTAGAAATATCATAGGCTTGTATCGCAAGCGTAGGCAATTTCATTGCTCCGCAATGAAATCATAATACTTACTACACTGATCTATATACTTCTTTTTTTCAAGATAGCTACCAGGATAAAAGCTTCGTTTGATTCCATACATGATTAGTTTTTTGATGGTTTTATTTGATAGATTAAAAGTCTTAGCGGCAAGTGATAATTCTTTGCTAATGGTTGTGTTTGAAACTAAAGTATTGTCTGTGCAAATTGCAACACTAATACCATGTTCTAGCATCTTGGCAAGACTATGATTCGCTGGGTCATTGTTGAGCTCAGGAAGAGTTTGCAGGTTACTGGTGAGGCAAACTTCAAGTGTGATTCTTTTTTCTGCAATATATTGAACTAAATTATCGACATAGTTGTTTGCTTTGCTTGGATCTTTGGTGTTGATCATTTCTTTATTAAAAAGATGGAAACCATGTCCGATTCGATCGGCATAGAGATTCGTGATTGCTTGAAAGATACTACTTGGACCGTAAGCCTCACCGGCATGGACTGTTTTGTATAAGAAATTTTTGTGTGCATAGGTGTAGGCATCAGCGTGATCAATTGCCGGGAAACCGTCTTCTGGACCAGCAAGATCAATCGCCATGATTGGTAAGTTGTGTTTTTCTTTGGTGAGCATCGCTGATTGAATAGTTTCTAGCGATTGTTGTGGATCCCACATGCGCATCGCACAAATGATGTGTGAATATACAAAAGCAGGATGAAGTGGTTTTTGTTCTTGAGCTAAATCAAGGTTCTCTTTATCAATGAGAGCATTGATTTCAAGACTAGCTCTCTTGAGTCCTTTGTCTATTGAGCTTATGACTTCATGACTTTTGGTTTTATTCGATTTGAGTAAATCAGGAGAGTAACGAGGTTCAATATAGACGACTCCATCATGATAGGCATCCCAAGCAAATTCATAGGCAACTCTTTCAAGAGCTTGCAGGTCTTGCATCACTCCGCAGGTAAATTGAAAACCTTGTAAGTAATCAGGAAGATCTTTGTATTGATTTTTGAAGACTAATTCTCGAAGACCAGCTTCGCTATAAGATGGAAGTTCTATCTTCTGCTCTTTGGCAAGTTCAATTAAGCTCGATAAGCGCAAAGATCCATCAAGGTGGACATGGAGGTCTGCCTTGGGTAAATCACGTAGAGTTGTTTCGTTGAGTGTCTTCATTAGTAGATTTCTCTTTATCGTTACTTAGTACTCATCATCCCCTGAAATAGGTCCAAATATCAAGTTTAGAGGAAATAAGTTATTATTAAACACCGTTTAATAACTTCGGCTTAATAAATATAGTCAATATAGACTATATAGGGTGGTGAAAAGATTAATGATTACTAATATACGATGGGGCTCTTTAGATTTAAGGAATTAAGTCGATCTACCTAACTGGGTAAAAAAATTACTTGAATATAGAATGAAGATTAAATCATTAATTTCAAAATCATTAGCAGTTTTCTTGATTATGGGCCAAGTTTTGGTTTTAAGTGCAGCTCACGCAAGAGCTCAATTGAAATATCAAATTGTTAATTTAGACCAGGGTTCTGATACTGGTTTAGCTTTAACGGTTAATTCTAATGATCTTGAATTTGATTTGCTGAGTGAAGATGCAAGTTTGCGCTTGAGGATGAATGCATTGCCTCTTGCTACAAAAAAAACTTATCCACAGAATTATAAAATCGATGCTTATAGATTAGTAAGTGGTCAAAAACAGATTATTAATACTGTCTCACCACTTTTACTTAGTGATAGACAAGCGGCCAATTCTAGATTCACTATTCAAATTGGTGAGATAGAAGCACAAGAAGATATCTATCTTGATGTCTATGATGCTTCTGGAATACTTGTCAATGTTTATTCACTAGGATTAACTGCAATCAATGTGCCTGATCAAGTCAATCCTAGTGAACTTACAGCAGCTGATTGTGCTGAAGATGTTTTTGATGATTGTCAGTTGAAATATATTCTACAGAATGTATCTTTCTTGGCAAGACCAAGTAAGACTTCAGAAACATCTGTATATAAAGAATTAGATGGCAAATATACAGTTGCTATTCCGTTAATGAAAAAAAACGGAGCAGACGGCACTACCGGTGCAGCGTATTAATACTAATGAATTGAGTGGTGACACGTCAGTAGATACTTTGGTTTTAAATGATACTGATATTTATCAACAATTCTTTTTGGGGCTTGATGCTTCAAATAAAGCGACAGTTAAATATACTTCGGCTGGTAGTCTAGGGATTTCTGTTGATAGTACCGCTGTTAATGAATTTACTTTTAGCCGTAATGGAAGTTTGGGTATTGGTATTGAGTCACCACAGGCCTACTTGGATATCAAGGCTGGAGCTGGTGATCAACCGGCATTACGAATCAAGCCAGGTTCTCTTAGTGCTGAGCTTGTTGATGGTGCTCTTGAGGTTATGGGTAATGATCTTTATTTTACTGCTGGTGGAATAAGAAAGATTATTAGTAATACGAGCGCAGGAACTTCAACAAATACAACGCTTGTGCAGACGACTCCACTTCCTTCAACTGTGATTCAAACTACTGGAGCACAGACACTGACTGGTAAAACACTTAGTAACACAGCTATTACAGGTACTCTTACTATTGCAAGTGGTGCTGTTGCTGGTTATGTTTTGAGTACTGATGGTAACGGTCTTGTTTCATGGATTGATTCATCAACCAATGTTAATGGTGACAATCTCGGTAATCATACTGCAACTCAGAACTTAAATATGGCTGGTTATGAAATTACCAATGCTTTGCTTGATTCTGTTGAGCTGAATGGTACCAGCTTGGTTAAAGTCAATGATAGTTTGAAAATCAATGGTTCTCTATTGATTCCTACTGGTGCAAATGCTGGCTATGTTTTAACTAGTGACGCTAGTGGGGTAGCAACTTGGGCAGCAGCTTCTGGTGGTGGCAGCGGCTCCATGGATAATGGAAATAATTTAAGTGATATTGATAATGCATCAACCGCAAGAACTAATTTAGGTTTGGTCATTGGTGCTGACGTGCAAGCTTACGATGCTGATTTGGATGATTGGGCTACAAAGGCCGATCCAAGTGGAGTAGTTGTTGGTACAACAGATACTCAAACTCTAATCAACAAAACTCTTACTAGCCCTGCTATTAATACAGCCACTATAATCGGTTCTAGCTTTAACGGCACTTCTTTATTTATCAATGGTTCAACAGCCAAGTTTAATGGAAGTATTTTAATCCCAAGTGCTGCTGGTAGTGGAAAGATATTAACTTCAGACGCTAATGGTAATGCTAGTTGGGCAGTTGCCTCTGGTGGTGGTGATGTTAGTTCATCTAGTACTATTGCTGATAATTCTGTTGTACGTGGTAATGGTGGATCCAAGGCAGTGCAGCAATCGGCGGTGATTATTGATGACTCAGACAATGTGACAGGAGTAACGAGTCTTGTAATTGACGGTAGCGCTGATGGTTCATTTATTGTTAACACAGATGATATATATGTAGATAGTTCTACTGGTTCAGTAGGTCTAGGCACTACTAGCCCAAGTGTCAGGTTAGAGATAAATGGTTCACTTGCCTTGATACCAGGTGCAGTACAGAGCTTGAGTGTGGGTACTACAATTGCTGTAGCTAATTCTATTGTCAAAGTTGTTGGTAATGGTGGAGCTGTTAATTTAACTTCTGTACCTCAAGTTGCAACTGGAACTGATGGTCAAATTATTATTATCAAGGGAACTGACGATACTAATACTGTAAGGCTTGATGAAGGTGCAGGTTTGGCATTAACTGATGGAGCAAGTGTGACTTTGGGTGATAAAGATACTCTAGTACTAATGTATGACACAGGTGATACTGAGTGGATTGAGATAAGTAGGTCTAATAAATAATGTCAAATATACTAAATGGTTTAGTGGTAAAGACTCTCTTTAGACTATTTAGCCTAGTGAACTTAATTGGCATTATTGGGCAAACATTAATAGACAGGATGTTTTCTAGATTAATAACAGTTTTAATAATTTTGATTTTGGCAAGTAGTCAAGTTTTTGCTGCAATTGATTTGGGTACAGGTGTTCAGTCTATTCCAGTTGGTACTAATTTGGGTATTGGTACTAACACTCCGACTCATGCTTTAGAAATCAATGGTAACGTACTTTCTACAGGAACTGTCAATGGTACATTCTTGGGTAATGGAGCGGCTTTAACTGGTGTCGTTGCAACTGTTGCTGCTGACTCACTAGACTTTGAAGATTTCAAAGACGCGATGTCTATGGATGCAAATACAACAATTGACCTTAACGGTTCAGACCTCA